>CALASU010000102.1 GCA_937888765.1 uncultured Clostridia bacterium
TGATCATTCTGTTTCTCAGTGTTTTTTTGTTGATAACTTTGATTCTTTTCTTAGCAGATTTGATATTAGCCAATGTAATTTCCTCCTAAAATATGTTATAATAATGTGGTTTTTCTGTGGATTCTCAGCGGAATCCCTCTTTCTACTTACCATTAACCACCTTTGAGGACTTGCTCCTCCGACACGGTTGGGGACACTATCAAGCTCTCTCGAGCACCCCGTGGTTAATTCAACACCATATATTCTACCCCATAAAAGCCAATAAGTCAATGAATATCTTTCAAAAGTACGGAAAAAAATAAAGAAAAAATGGACTGGAGGCTGTTAAAATGTCACAGCAGAATAAAAAATTTCCTGATTTCACTTTTTCCGTACGAACCGATCTTGCCATTGAAGCACGGGAACTGGCAAGAGAAAGTCACGCCCCAGAAACAGATGAGCTGGACGGCGTAGAAGTGACCACCGAAGAAACAGACGTGTATCATCTGACACACGTTCGCATCGTTTCCGAAACAGGAAGCGAACTGATGGGTAAACCCATAGGAAATTATATTACCATAGAATCCGAACAGTTGAAAGAGAATGATGTGGACTGTCATGAAAAAATCATACAGCTATTATCCGAACAGCTGCGCTCTCTGGTACAATTAAAGAAAGAGGACTGCATTCTGGTCGCAGGCCTTGGCAACTGGAACATCACTCCCGACGCACTCGGGCCAAAAGTTGTCTCAAAATTACTCGTTACCCGTCATCTGCAGGGCACACTTCCCGAAGCAATCGAAAAGACCGTCCGACCCGTTGCCGCTGTCAGCCCCGGCGTTATGGGCATCACAGGTATCGAAACAGGTGAAATCATAAAAGGTATTGTAGATAAACTGCAGCCCTCTTTGCTTATCGCCATTGATGCACTTGCCGCCCGTCGTTCCAATCGGATCAATGCCGCGATCCAGATGTCAGATACAGGTATTTCCCCCGGTGCAGGTGTTGGCAACAAACGGAAACTATTAAATGAAGAAACGCTTGGTATTCCCGTAATCGCTATCGGTGTCCCTACAGTCGTCGATGCCGCAACACTGGTCAACGATACCATGGATAAAATTCTTGGCGAAATGATCGCCCAGACCCCCGACGGCTCTGCCTTTTATGAAACGCTCCGCACATTGGAGCAGGAGGAAAAATATCAGATGATAGCAGAAATCCTTGATCCCTATGCAGGCAATCTGTTCGTAACCCCGAAAGAAGTGGATGCAGTTATCGACCGTCTTTCCAACATCATTGCCAACAGCATCAATATCGCCCTGCATCCCGGTATCACAATGGAAGATATCAATAAATATGTCTTTTAAATAAAAAAACCCCGACAGCTGTCGGGGCAATCTCTACATATTTATATGCTTTTATATGCTTTTATATACTATAAAAATCAGAAATCTGTTGCCGCTTCGATCAGTCTCAGCTTCATTGCGCTCAGCTTATCAGACAGGTCAACAGGAACGATATCGGGGTTTTTCAGACGTTTCTGTTCTTCCCACAGAGTATCTTTTTCCCTGTTGCAGTATGCCTGAATATCCATTGTTTCAGGACATTCATAAACCAGTTTGCCGTCTACGAAAATGGGTACCAGCAGTTCTCTCAGTTTGAAAGTGCCAGCAGGCAGCTGCATGCTCTTCCATTTTGCATTTGTGTCATAGATATGCAGATCCATATCTTCTGTAAATACTTCTTCATCCAGAGCCAGCAGATCAGCTTTGATCTTACCTGTTTCCTTATCATAGATACGAACGATCTTCTTGATACCGGGATTTGTTACCTTTTCTACGTTGTTGGACAGTTTGATCTTAGGTTCAAAATCGCCGTTTTCGTTTTCTTCCGCTGCCAGTTTGTATACGCCACCAAAAGCAGGACAGTCATCGGATGTGATCAGTTTTGTACCTACGCCCCACAGACTGATGGTAGAACCCTGCAGTTTCAGGCTGGTGATCAGGTTTTCATCCAGGTCACTGGATGCGGAAATGATGGCATTGGGATAGCCAGCTTCATCCAGCATCTGTCTTGCACGTTTGGACAGATATGCCAGGTCACCGCTGTCCAGACGGATACCATAGCCTTTTTCAGGCAGTGTGCCGGCTGCTTTCATTTCATCAAATACCTGAATGGCATGGGGTACGCCGCTCTTCAGTGTATTATATGTATCCACCAGCAGGATACATGCATCGGGGAACAGATTTGCATAAGTACGGAATGCTGTCAGTTCATCAGGGAAGCTCATTACCCAGCTGTGTGCATGTGTACCTTTTACAGGAACGTTATACAGTTTGCCTGTCAGCACGTTACTTGTTGCTGCACAGCCAGCGATCATAGCCGCTCTTGCGCCCAGAGTACCTGCATCGGGGCCCTGTGCACGACGCAGACCGAATTCCAGAACGGGGTCGCCCTGTGCTGCATGCACAACGCGGGAAGCCTTTGTTGCAATCAGGCTCTGGTGGTTGATGATGTTCAGCAGTGCTGTTTCGATCAGCTGTGCTTCAATGATGGGTGCTTTGATTCTCATCAGGGGTTCATGAGGGAATACCACTGTGCCTTCAGGAACAGCATAAACTTCGCCGGAGAAGCGGAAATCCTTCAGATAACCGATAAAGCCTTCAGAGAAAATATTCAAACTTTCCAGATATGCAATGTCT
>CALASU010000103.1 GCA_937888765.1 uncultured Clostridia bacterium
GCCCTTAGATGTGATTGAGCTGCTGCTGTCTTATTGTACGGCAAAGGGCAACAAGGGCATGGGGTATATCGAAAAGGTGGCAATCAGTTGGGCTGAGGACGGGATCAACAGCGTGGATAAGGCTGCGGAATATATCGAATACCGTACTTCCGGTATCTATGCGGTTATGCGTGCCTTTGGACAGGCAAGCCGCACCCCCACAGAAAAGGAAGAAGGCTTTATCAAAACATGGGTGTGGGAATATAAGCTGCCAATAGATATTATTAAACTTGCCTGTGAGCGCACCGTTTCTAATACGGGAAAGGTGTCGTTTGAATATGCAAATAAGATTCTGAAGGATTGGCATGAAAAAGGGGTAAAAACGGCAGAGGATGTGACGAAGCTGGATGAAGCCTTTGCGGCTGACAAGGCTAAGGCGCAGCAGGCTGCCGCACAAACATCGCAGAATATGCAGAAGGAAGCACCCAAGCCCAGACAGAACCGTTTTATCAATTATACGCAGAGTGACTGGGATTTTGAAGAACTGGAGCGGCTGGAACGGGAACAGCGTGACAAATGGTAAGCAATGCAGGATGCAAATGAATGACAGGAGGAACATGCTTTGGCAACGAGAACACAGATTTATCGGGAAATACAGCGAGAATATGATGCCCTGCGTACCCGGAAAGCGGCAGAGCTGAGAGAGCGAAAGGAAAAGATTTATCAGGAACTGCCCAGACTGCGCCAGATTGAGCAGGAGCTTTCTCTTCTGGGGGTATCTGCGGCAAAAATGGTGCTGAAAAAGCCTGCGGATGTGGAAAAAGCGATCGCACAGCTAAAGCAGGAGCAGCAGCTATTGGAAGAAGAACGACAGGAGCTTCTCGTAAAAAACTGTTATTCCCTGAGCCTTCTGAAACAGGACTATGTCTGCAAGGCGTGCAAGGATACGGGATATATTGAGAATACAATGTGTATCTGCATGAAGCATAAGATCATGGACAGGCTTTATGACCAGTCCAATGTGCGGGAAGTGATAAAGAAGGAAAATTTTGATACCTTCGATCTGCGTCTGTTCTCTGATGCGGTGGTAGCAGGGGAAGGCATTTCTCCCAAGACGAATGCGGAAAAAATTTTAAAGAAAGCAATGGCATTTGCGGAAAATCCCGTTGGGGATAATCTGCTGCTGTATGGAGAAGCCGGGAGAGGAAAGACTTTTCTGTGTAACTGCATTGCAGAGGCTGTATTAAAGCAGGGCAAAACTGTGCTGTATCTGACAGCAGGACAGTTATTCAAACAGTTGGAGCAGATGCGTTTCCATCGGGAGGCGGAGGAAGAGCAGACAGACTGGGATGCAGAGCTGTTACAGGTAGATTTATTGATCATTGATGACTTGGGAACAGAATTTGCAACCATATTTACAGCTTCCGAGCTGTTCCGCATCATCAATGACAGAAAACTGCATAAAAAGCCTGTCGTGATTTCTACCAATTTGAATTATAAGGAATTGATGGAACAATATTCTGACCGTGTGATGTCCCGCTTGATCGGAGAATATACAATTATGAAATTCTTCGGGGAGGATATCCGTAAAAAGAAAAAATCTATGAGATGAAAAAGTGAGCCGTTTGGCTTGCTTTTTTTGTTGTGCGCATATCTCACGAAGATTGTCGATTTGTTTTTTATTGCTTTCGTCCCGTTTTGACAAAAAAAGTATGCATCCTTTACTACAATGGGCATATGGAGGGAAGAAAGCAATGGAAAAAACGGATATTACTTTAGAATATACAGAGGAAACGCCTGCTTTCGGAAAGGCGATCCTGCCCGAAAAGAAGAAGCGGAAGTCTTTGCCGTGGCGGGAAGCGGCGACGGCACTGGGACTTTGCGGCATCGGGTTTCTGTGGGGACATATGCAGATTGTGCAGTTCCTGCGCCCGATGGGGATGGCATATCTTTCCGCATTTTTCGGGGAAGGGCTGCTGTTCTGGTGTGTATACGCCACGGTGGGCATTGGGTGCTTCGGCACGGCACCACTCAA
>CALASU010000104.1 GCA_937888765.1 uncultured Clostridia bacterium
CTCATATAGTATTGCCGTATCATCCGTATTATATTAAGGATCTGAAAGAGCCAAAGAACTTTGACGGCGTGATCTATCCCGAAGAATTGGCGAAGGTACCGAAGCGCCTGGCGATCGTGAGATTGAATCATCTGATGGTGGATCGAGCAGAGTATTTGATTGCATATGTAGAAGATAGCACAAGAAACTCAGGGAAGCTGTTGGAGTATACACAGAAAAGGGTAGAAAAGGGACTTATAAAAGCGGTAAATCTGGCGGACTTGACAAGTGGAAAGAGTTTCTAACAATCAGTTACTTTTGGATGTGATAGTTCCAAGAATTTACAATTTTCTTACAAAAGGAAGGCATCGGTTGAAGGACAGATGTCTTTTTAGTATAATAAAATCATAGAAAAGCAGTTGGATATTAGGGGGAGAGATATGATTCATATATTTAACCGAAAAGAGCTGCTGCTCACATATGATATGTAGAAACAGGCAGAGGTGCGTACACTGCTACAAAATCATGGGATTGATTATAGCGTAAAAGTATGGAATCGCAAAAGTCCTTCCCCGATTTCGGCTCGTTTCAGAGCGTATACAGGAACTTTTAGGGAAGATCTCAATAATATGTATGAATATAAGATTTATGTAAAAAAAGAAGACTATGAACAGGCGTATGCATTGATGTGCAGAGGGATATAGAAAGAATGTGATTGTATGAAAAATATAGTTATCAGTGCTGATGGAGAAAGAAAAGTGTATTCCGTTCCTGATGACGTGGCGGATCATTTATCAAAATATTGTACAGAGTTTTGTACTAAGTGGCTTAATAATAGCCCTTATGCTAAAAAATATAGAATTCGTGGTGTACTTTGCTATAACGAAGATGATTTTATTGAGTATTTAAACACATGGATTTTTCCAAACCAAAAATCAGTACTTGTCAAAAATTTGGGCTGGATTGCATTTGATGCCGAATTACCGGCTCCTTATACGGATTGTCCAAAGTTTAATTTTTGAATTCAAGGAGTGCGATTCTATGAAAGAAATAGATAAGTTTTTCAAAGGTTTTATCTTTGTACAATCAGGTGCTTGTTTTGGTCATGCACTTGCTAAATATATTGACTATATAAACCATCCGGATGTGTATGCTGTGCAATCTGCTCCATGGTACACAAGCAGTATACTTATGGCGATTATAGTCTCCATAACAACGATTACTTGTTTTATTGTCGGACACATAATCAAGAGATGTAAACAAAAATAAACTGACTGATCAATTCCAAGTTGTCGAGCATTTGAATAGAGCTAAGGCTTTGTGTTTGGGGTGATATGAAATGATGAGAAAAATAAAAAGCTTGAATTACTATCAAAAAGCTGTCTTAGTATTTATGATTGCCATGGCACTTGTATTTTCTTTGATTTATTCTATAACAATCTCAAAGGTTGGATTTGAATATAAGGATATAATTTTTGTTCCAAGTAAAGAAAATAACAGTACGGTATATTCCGGTAAAATCCAAGGACAACAGGCATATTTTACAGTATCTGAGGATAAAACCATTGTATTTCAGTATGGCAATAAAAGATATGGTCCTTATACAGCAAAAGAAGACCCTGCAGCGATTCCGAAGGACGAAGAAATGCGGGAACATATGACTGGTGTAGAGCTGCGTCAAGGTGAAGCTATTCTGTTCCGTGGAGGTGTTTTGGAAATAGAAGATTTCTATTGGCTGTATAACGAGGACGGAACTGTAGATAGCTTTGGATTTCCCTACATAGCCAGTAATGGACTCGAAAGGGATGAAAAAGGGAATATAATTGATTCGATAGCACCATCTGCAGCCACTATACTGGAGCTAATGAATGATCCGGAATTGACACATAAGGGCGAATGGTTTGCATGGTTTGAAGCTATGTTTCTTTGCATTCTCAATGCAATATCCATTTTGTTTGCGGATGAGCTGTTTCGTTGGAATCTGTCATTTCAGATTCATAATGCGGATAATGCAGAGCCGTCTGATTGGGAAATTGCGGGAAGATATATTGGCTGGACTGTTCTGCCAATGATTGCATTGATGCTTTTTATTACGGGTTTACAATAGTACAAATTGCAAGAGATCGAAGACTTTGATCGTATAAAAAAAGATGTATATAGAACTTGTGGCTGTTAAAAAGCATATCTTCGTTAAGGATGGGAGAGGGGGAGAAGCATGAAAGTTGCTGCTGATTATAGAAAGACTGCAAGAGAATCTTTAAAAGGAAAATGGTTTCCTGCTGTTTTGGCGGGTGTTATTGCATCCCTGCTGGGGGCAGGAAGTAAAGTTGGTCCTGAACTGAAATATACTGCGAATGCGGAACAATTAAACCTCACGATAGAACATGCAGGAATGCCGATTTATTCCACAGGGATCAGTCAGGCGAACAGAGAACAGATAGTTGATTTTTTACTCGGTATCGTTCCATATCTTTCCATTCTTATAATCGTTATGCTGATCGTACAGCTGATTATAGGTGGGATTGTCAGTGCCGGATATTGTAAATTTCATCTGGATCTGGTAGATGGGGAAGAACCGCAGTTGGGAACATTATTTACATATCTGCCACAGTGGAAAACGATGGTTTCTGCAAATATCCAGATGACGGTTTATACACTGCTCTGGACACTGCTGTTTATTATACCGGGTATTGTTGCGGCATATCGCTATTCCATGACATATTATATTCTGGCTGAAAATCCTGAACTCAGTGCCAGTGAAGCGATCGAGCGTTCCAAGGCACTCATGGACGGAAATAAATGGAGATTGCTGTGTCTTTGGTTCAGTTTTATTGGTTGGAACCTCCTTTGCCTGTTGACACTTGGCATTGGTAATCTGTGGCTGAATCCATATATTCAGACAGCAAATGCTGCATTTTATCGGGATATTACAACATTCTGGGCAAAAGAGGAATAAACAAAAGTGTGAGGGAAGAAATATGAGAACTCAGAAAAAGAAGAAATGTATCATAGCTTTTTTAGGAGTGATACTGTTATTTGGGGGGATTTCGCTCCACAGCAGGCTGCTATCAGAGGAAGTGAGTATTTCTCTGGAAAATTTCGTATATTGTCAGATCCAAGTGATGCGGGAAGAAAATAACACAGGCATTGGACGAGCTGTACAAATAAGAGATATAGAAAAGACAGAAAAATTATTTGATTTCTTAGGTTCATTGAAAGCTAGAAAGATGCTGCCTTGGGAAACAATATTTGCAAAAAAAATTGTAGAGAGAACAAAAGAACATCCTTATATGATTATATTGCAGTATGATAGTGAGATGGCAGGGCGTTCGGAAGGAATTAACTGTTGGACGACAGGGCAAGTGGATATTCGAGGAACTTCGTATATACTGATAGAAGAACCGAAGACACGGATTACTGATTATTTGGAATTGTTGCTGCAAACAAATAGATTATGAATTTGAAAAACGGTAGAGTTGTTCTGCCGTTTTTATATATAGTTCTTTCAGAAGATATATTCTTTTTTATAAGGAATTTTTGATATTTGGTTCGACATTTTTTTGATTTCAATTCATAATAGTTCTAAATATTTTAATGGAGGTTGATTATGAATTTTTTAAATGAATGGGTAACTAATTATCTGAATTATTGTAAATGGAACAAACGGTTAAGTGAAAAAACAATAAAGGCATATAGCATTGATCTGGGACAGTCTCTGGATTTTATAGAGGGATTGGATCAAAAGTTAAATCGTACCAATATAAACAGCTTTATTGTTTGGCTAAATGAAACATATAAACCGAAAAGTATTAAAAGAAAAGTTGCAAGTATTAAGGCATTCTGCAATTATTTAGAATATGAAGAAATACTTGAAAGCAATCCTTTTGACAAGATTCGTATAAAAGTAACTGAACCACGGATTTTACCTAAAACAATACCATTCTCAGATATAGAAAAAATTTTATCATATGTATATGAGAGAAAGAAAAAAACTGAATTAACAGAATGGCAGTATAGAGTGCTTCTTCGAGACACTGCGATATTGGAGTTGCTTTTTGCAACAGGTATTCGTGTTTCGGAATTATGTCATCTGAAAAATGAAGATATCAATTTAATAGAAGGGCATATTAAAATATATGGAAAAGGAGCGAAGGAAAGATTGATTCAAATTGGTAATGATGATGTTATCAATACATTGAAAGAGTATCAGGATGCTTTTTCTATACATATTGAAAAAAACAGATATTTTTTTGTTAATAGATTATATCAGCGGTTTTCAGAGCAATCTGTTCGCCTTATGATTAAGAAATATACTGATTTAGCTGGTATTCGGACGCATATCACACCACATATGTTTAGACATTCTTTTGCCACTTTATTGCTGGAAGAAGATGTTGATATACGCTATATTCAAACTTTACTGGGACATAGTTCTATTGTAACAACACAGATATATACGCATGTAGCCTCAAAAAAGCAACGAGATATTCTTTTTGAGAAGCATCCGAGAAATAAGATACACCTATAACCAAAACGCTCGTTTCGTATGGAAATGAGCGTTTTGGTTATAGGTGTATTTTGTTAATAAAGGATAATAGCTAATTATCATTTATTGATGCAAAATGAACAGGAGTAAATATATCAATGAATCATGAAAAAATTACCAATGCCGCAATATCTAATTATTCCAATTCAACACCGTGGCTATTGCAGGATATCTGGCACAAATATACCTTTTCTGCAATAAAACAAGTCGTCGAGCAATGGCTAGCAGATTATGCAAAGACAGATATGAAAATTCTAAATGCTGGTTCTGGTGGTACAGAATATAATAACTGCAAAAAAATGATTCATCTGGACATTATTGAAAAATATATCTGTAATTTTGATGAATACCTTGTAGGTTCTGTTGAGAACATTAATTTACCAGATGCATCTATTGATGGTATTGTATGCGTAGGCAGTGTTCTAAATTATGCTGATGCACAGCGTACTATATCAGAATTTTCTCGTATCCTAAAGCCAGGGGGATTTTTCCAAAGTCTGCAACCATGGATGTGGGCTTATTTTGGGGATCATCCTGCCCGAAGGGGACAAAGTAAATATGT
>CALASU010000105.1 GCA_937888765.1 uncultured Clostridia bacterium
TTTCCTTGGTAAAGGACAGACTGTCGCCTTCCTTAAACTTCTGCTCACCGGACATCCGCAGGGACTGGGCAGTGATCTTCTTCAGATAACCCTCCTTGGAGACAAACACCGTAACAGGATAGTCGGGAACAGGATCCTCCTCTTCCTCCGGCTCGATTTCGTCGATGTTATAGATGATCTCCGTCTTTCTGGGCTGGCCGTACTTGGCGCTGACCTGCTCCAGCTCCTTGATGATCACGTTCTGCAGCTTCTTGTGGCTGTTCAGCGTGGCGCGCAGATCGGCGATCTCCTTTTCCAGTTCGGAAATGGCTTTGGTCTGCTTCAGAATATATTCTTTGTTGATATTGCGCAGTTTGATTTCAGCAATATATTCCGCCTGCACTTCGTCAATTGCAAAGCCCTGCATCAGATTCGGCACAACCATTTTTTCTTCTTCTGTATGACGGATAATGGAAATCGCTTTATCAATATCCGCAAGGATTTTCGATAACCCCTGTAAGAGATGATATTTTTCGGATTTCTTTTCGATATCGAATGCAGTCTGTCTGCGGATAGATTCCACGCGGAACTCTGTCCAGTGCTTCAGAATCTCTCCCACACCAAGCGTCATCGGGCTTCCGTGGATCAACACATTAAAGTTACAGCTGAAGCTGTCCGCCAGAGGTGTCATAGCATACAGCTTATGCATTAACAAATCTACATTTGTATTTCTCTTGACATCAATGGCAATTTTCAGACCGCTCAGGTCAGTTTCATCTCGAATATCTGTAATTTCCTTGAGCTTACCCGCTTTTATCAGAGCAATGATCTTTTCAATAATCGCTTCGATATTTGTTGTATAGGGAATTTCCAGAATTTCGATACAGTTATTCTTTTTGTCAAATTCATACTTTGCCCGCAGTTTGATACTGCCTCTGCCTGTTTTATAAATCTTTTCCAGTTCAGCACGATTATACAGCAGCTGACCGCCTGTGGAAAAATCGGGTGCAGGCAGATGCTCACACAGATCAATTTCATCGTTTTTGATAAACTTCGCTGTCGCTTCGCACAGTTCCGCAAGATTAAAGCTGCAGATCGAGCTTGCCATACCTACCGCAATCCCCAGATTAGGGTTTGCGAGGATATTCGGGAAAGTTGTCGGCAATAATGTCGGCTCTTTCATCGTACCGTCATAGTTGTCCACAAAATCAACCGTATCTCTGTCGATATCCGCAAACAATTCCTGACAGATTTTTCCCAGCTTTACCTCAGTATATCTCGGTGCGGCATATGCCATATCTTTAGAATACTGTTTACCAAAGTTCCCCTTGGAATCCACAAACGGCACAAGCAGTGCCCCGTTGCCCTCTGTCAGTCGCACCAGTGTTTCATAGATTGCCCCATCGCCGTGCGGGTTCAGCTTCATGGTCTGCCCTACCACATTGGAGGACTTTGTGCGCTCCCCTTTCAGCAGATTCATCAGATACATGGTATACAGCAGCTTTCTGTGAGAGGGCTTAAAGCCGTCAATTTCCGGAATCGCACGAGAAACGATAACGCTCATAGCGTAGGGCATATAGTTCAGCTCTAGCGTATCCGTGATTCTCTGTTCCTGTATAAAATTATCTTTATATTCTTTTCTGGTCGGTGTTTTTTTCTTTGCCATACGCACCCCCGTCTTTCTACTTCTGTATTTTTCTGTTTTCTTAACTGATGTCAGTCATATCTAAATATTTATAGCCTTCCTGTGCAATATGCTCTTTTCTGCCTGCCAGATTTTCGCCAAGAAGAAGTTCAAATACTGCCTGTGTCCGCTCTGCTTCATCCGGTGTTACCAGAATCAGACGGCGTGTTTCGGGATTCATTGTGGTTTCCCACATCATTTCCGGCTGGTTTTCACCAAGCCCCTTGGAACGGTTGATTTTTGTTTTTCCTTTCAGCTTCGACAGAATCTGATTCTTTTCCGCATCAGAATAGGCAAAATACGTATTTTTCCCGTTAATGATCTCATACAAAGGAGATTCTGCGATAAATACTTTCTTTTCATGGATCAGTGTCGGCACCAGTCTGTAAAGCATTGTCAGCAAAAGTGTACGAATCTGGAAGCCATCCACGTCCGCATCGGTACAGAGGATAACCTTGCTCCATCTGAGCTGTTCCAGATCAAAGGAATTCAAACCATTGTCATGCTTTGTTTTTACCTCTACCCCACAGCCCAATACTTTCAGCAGGTCAATGATAATGTCATTATTAAAAATTTTATTATAGTCCGCTTTCAGACAGTTCAGAATCTTCCCTCGAATAGGAATGATCGCCTGAAACTCTGCATCTCTGCCCAGTTTACATGCCCCCAGAGCAGAGTCACCTTCTACGATATAGATTTCCCTTCTGGTCACGTCCTTTGTACGGCAGTTTACGAATTTTTCCACACGGTTATTCAGATCCAGATTGCCTGTCAGCTTTTTACGGATATTGATTCTTGTATTTTCTGCTGTTTCACGACTGCGTTTATTCGCCAGTACCTGCGCCGCAATCTTATCCGCATCCATTTTGTTTTCAATAAAATATACTTCCAGCTGATGACGGAAAAATTCTGTCATTGCTTCCTGAATAAATTTATTGGTAATGGATTTTTTGGTCTGGTTCTCATAGCTTGTCATCGTAGAAAAGGAATTGATTACCAGAATCAGACTGTCCTCCACATCTGTAAATGTGATCTTCTTTTCGTCTTTTTTATATAAGTTGTTGCTTTTCAGATACTGGTCAATGGCATATACAAAGGCATTCTTTACCGCCTTATCGGGAGAACCGCCATATTCCAGAAAACTGGAATTGTGATAGTATTCCAACACGTTCACATAGTTATTAAAGCAGAATGCCGCTTCAAATTTCAGCTTATATTCAGGCTTGTCCTCTCTGTCCCGTCCGCTGGTTTCTGTCTGCAGATAATGCACAGAAGTCAGAGACTTTTCACCTGCCAGTTCCGTCAGATAATCCTTGATGCCGTTTTCATAGCAGTAAGTAAAGGTTTTGCCGCTTTCCTCATCGTATAATTCAAACAGCAGTCCTTCATTTACAACTGCTTGTTTTTTCAGCACATCCTGATAATATGTCAAAGGAATATGGATATCCGTAAAGACATCCCTGTCGGGCCGCCAACGGATCTGTGTCCCTGTAGCACGCTTTGCCGCCGCTTCCTTCATCAGTCCGCCAATATTTTCCCCTTTTTCAAAATGCAGCTGATAGCACATCCCATCACGGTATACCACCACATCCATATATTCCGAAGCATACTGTGTGGCACAGGTACCCAGACCATTCAGCCCCAGACTGAATTCATAGTTTTCGCCTGTGTTGTTTTTATACTTGCCCCCTGCATACAATTCACAGAATACAAGCTCCCAGTTAAATCTGTCTTCATTCTGGTTATAATCAACAGGAATCCCCCTGCCATAGTCCTTTACCAGTATGGACCGATCTTTATATCTTACAATTTCAATCTTCCTGCCAAAGCCTTCTCTTGCTTCGTCAATGGAGTTGGAAAGAATCTCAAAAAAGGCATGTTCACAGCCATCCAGACCATCAGAGCCAAAGATAACCCCCGGACGCAGACGCACACGTTCTGCCCCTTTCAGCATGGCAATGCTTTCATTATTATATGTTTGGTTTGTTGTCATTCCTTCTCCGCTCCTCTCGTTTTTATATCCGAACATACATACGTATTTCTTCTTTCAGTACTCTACTTTACAGGAGATACGGAGTCCTGTCAAGCAAAAGAATATTACGTTTTTCCAAATATTTTTCGCTTTCCAAAAAAGAGATTGCTTTTTCCTTGTATTTCTGCTATACTATATGGGCTGTAAAATATGGAGATGTACCCAAGTGGCTGAAGGGTCCGCACTCGAAAGCGAAAATGCCATTGGGTCGTTTTCTATAAAGGGAACCTTGATTTTTCAAGGTTTTCAGGGATAGTATTATTTTAAAATTCTTTCAGTTCTCCCCTTTTTCCAGAGCACTGATGTTGAGATCAATTTGGAGATGTACCCAAGTGGCTGAAGGGACTGGTCTCGAAAACCGGCAGGCGGCTGGTGAAGCCGTGCGTGGGTTCAAATCCCACCATCTCCGTAAGGTTTAAGCCAGCAGTTATTAAACGACTGCTGGCTTTTCTTTTTTTATTTTACGTGATTCCTAAACCACTGAGCATTGCATTAGCAGAATGCAGCTTCGAGCTGTAATCCAGATGCGCATAAATGTTCGCCGTAGTTGAAAAATCACTGTGACCAAGCCATTCCTGGATCTGTTTCATGGGAACACCATTTTTCAAAAGCAACGATGCACAGCTATGCCGCAGATCATGAAATCTGATATGTCTGAATCCATTTGCTGCTAATAGCTTAGGAAACCGTTCCGTAACATAACGTGGCTTTATCAAATCACCGATCTCATTGACACAAACGTACTCTATATAATCCTTTATATAGCTGCGTCCGCATAAACGACGATTCTTGATCTGTTCTTCCTTTAATGCAAGCAACCGTTCCCTTACAAAAGGAACCAGCGGCAATGTTCTTCTGCTTGATTTCGTCTTGGTGCTATCCGATGCAACCATGGTCATGTTACCATCCACAGAACACTGTGTAACCGTGTGTCGAATCGTAATTGTATTCTGTTCAAAGTCGATCGCATCCCACTTTAATCCCAGTACTTCAGACCGCCTCAAACCGTAGAATGCTCCTAAAAGAACAGGAATTTCCAGTTTGCTTCCTTTCGCAGCCTCTAAAAGAACCTTTATCTCATCCGCATCATAAAAACTGCCTACATACTGCTCCTTTTTCGGACGCTCAACTTTGTCAGCCGGATTTACATCAATCAAGTCAATTTTAACGGCATACTTAAGTGCCTTGTGAATGTTTGCATGATAGTGAATAACTGTCGAAGCACTGACACGCCCAAGTTCATGGAGGTAAAATTCCTGGATATCCTTCGCAGTTAGGCTTTTAAGAGTAATTTCTTTTTCACGGAAATAGGGTGCTATAATTCTCTCAACCATATTTGAATACGAAGCAAATGT
>CALASU010000106.1 GCA_937888765.1 uncultured Clostridia bacterium
GAAAAAGACAACATCTATGAAATTCATTCTCGAAAACCTATGGTATTTTTTCCCATTGCTATCAGATCCACTGCAGGAGCATCCGCTGCAGCATGGTATTCAGATCCGTCTTTTCTACCCCTTCGACAGTGACCAGTGCTGTCCGCCCTACTTCTTCGCCATTGATACGGTAAATCACTTCCCCTACCTGTTTCCCCGCTTCTATGGGTGCATCCAGTGACGGCAGAAGCTCTGTTTCTGTCTGCCAGTCTGTACCGCCGCCTTTGGGAATCAGCATGGAAACCTCTTCTTTTACCACTGCCGCAACGCTGTCTTTCATCCCCTTGTTGACAGGAATCTGCTCCATTTCCGTTCCTGCCGCAAGCCCTTTTTCCACACTGTAATTGGCAAAGCCATAGTCTAAAAGCTTCATGGTTTCCTGAAACCGTACCTTGAAATCAGGCGCCGCCATAATCACACCGATTAAATTCAAACCGTTCCGCTCAGCTGTTCCTGAAAGGCAATATAATGCTTTTCCCGTAGATCCCGTTTTCAGCCCCGTTGCCCCCTCATACCACTTGATGAGCTTATTTGTGTTCGTCAGACCAAATTCATTTTCGCCCTTTCTTGTTTTATGTATAATGGTATCCTGCCATTTTGTCGTATATTCTTTGATCTTCGGAAAACGATGCATCAACTCACGGCTCATCACAGCAATATCATAGGCACTTGTAACGTGTCCATCCACATCCAACCCGCAGGCATTTACAAAATTCGTTTCCTGCATCCCCAGTTCTTTCGCTTTCCGGTTCATCATCTGTACAAAACCTTCCTCACTGCCGCCGATAAATTCCGCCATGGCTACAGCCGCATCATTCGCGGAAGCAATGGCAATACATTTGGTCAGCTCTGCCACAGTCTGCAGCTCTCCCGGTTCCAGAAACACCTGAGAACCGCCCATACCTGCCGCATGTTCGCTGATCTGTACCGTATCGCTCCACTGGAATTTTCCCGATTCTTCTCCCTCGTAGATCAATAAAAGCGTCATTACCTTTGTGACACTGGCAGGCGGCATGGCTTCATGACTGTTCTTTTCATACAGCACCCGTCCCGTTTCCTGTTCCATCAGCACCGCACTTTTGCTTTGTAACGCCAGCAGATCCTCCTGTCCATACACAGGTGTCAGCGGCAGTAACAGCAGTGTCAGTATTGCCGCAAGGATTCCCTTTCTTCTTTTCATGTATGTTCCTCCCCAAACCCTCTTATGCTTACTCTATGTCTGCTCAAAAAAAGATATGCACCATTCCACACCTCCATTTTTCATACACAAAAGATGAGGATTGACGAAATTTTCCTGATATTGTATGCTAATCTTATAACTCTATTTCTATATCTACTATAAGGAGGAATGTACTATGAAAAAATTCTTTTCTCTCTTCACAGCCGCTGTCCTCACAGCAGGCATGAGCACAACCGCCCTTGCATCTGAGATCAATGTCACAGTAGACGGTGCGCCCGTTCAATGGACAGATGCCACACCTTTTATCAATGAAGATAACCGTACGCTTGTCCCTCTGCGCCCCATTGCAAATGCACTGGGTCTGACTGTTACATGGGACAGCGAAGCAAAGCAGGCATCTTTCACAGATGGATCTATGACTGCGATTTTTACAATTGATAACAATATCTGTCAGATTTCCACAGCTTTCGGTGAAGCAAATGTAGAAATGGATACTGCCGCCGTAGTGTCCAATGTCCGCACCTATGCCCCCGCAAGATACCTTGCAGAATCTTTCGGCTATACAGTCGGCTGGGATAACACAACAAAGAGCGTAACCATTTCTTCCGAAGCAGAAGAAAGCCCTGAAGAAGAAGGTTTCGAGGATGAAATTTTCGACTTTGGAGATGTCCCTGAAGAAGATGATGTATTTGCCGTTATCACTGACGCTATTACAGCAGAAGCCGGCGCAGAATTTGAATCTGAAATCACAATAAGCGGCAACTCCTTATTAGAAGATCTGGATTTCTTCTCCTTCCCTCTGGAAATGGAAACAGAACTGGAATTTTATGCTACAGGCTTTGATTATAGCTTTACAGAAGAAAACAGAATCCCCTTCTCTCTGCAGACAGCTCTCAATACAACACCCGGCGAATATGTTGTTAATCTGACAATCCCTTCCGAATGGTTTGTCGAAGAACCCGCTGAACCCGTGATCGTCCCCCTGCAGCTGACAGTGACAGAACCTTCTCTGGACACTGCACTGGACATGATCGTATCCAATATCGAAGGCGGTATTTTTGCTGAAGAAGGTGCATCTGCCGCAGATATCTCTGCAACGATCGCAGATGATGCAGGTTGGATTCTGTATGACACACCTTTTACACTGGCAGTCAGCGAAGGTGTCTTTGACGAAGCCGCAGCAGAATGGACAGGTACTCTGAGCATAACAGACGGCGAAGAAGAAATTTTTCAGGAACTGACAATTTCTGTTGAAGCTCTCGAAGATTTCTCCGATATCATTGAAGAATAATCTCAAAGGGCTTTCGTTCCAAAGGAACGGAAGCCTTTTTTATTTTTTCTCAGCCTTTTCATAAAATCAAAAAAAGATTTCCATATTTTCCAAACCTTTGCTATACTAAAGAAAAGAATGACAAAACAAAGGAGGAGATTCCTATGAAATATAGAAGCTATAAGCCTTTTGCTTTTCTTTTGACAACACTGCTGGCATTACAGCCCGTACCCGCCCACGCCATTACCTTTGTGGATCTTTCTGATGTTCCCTGGTCAGGTGCAGCAGGCCCGATTCAGAGAGCGGGCAATCTGGGTCTGGTTGTAGGCGATGTCAAAAACGGGATGCATTACTTCCGTCCCAATGCTTCCGTTTCCCTTTGCGAAACGGCACAGCTTGCCTATAAACTCCTGCTGCATACAGGCAAAGCTAATCTTTCTGATACCATCACACAGAAATGGTCTGTCGTACTGAGCAATTATAACCTGCCCACATGGTCTTATGATGCCCTTTCCTACTGTCTGGAAGCGGATATCATTACTCCCACAGAGCTAAACGGCTATATGGTAAACGGTAACCCGCAGTCTGCTACAAGAGAACAAGCCGCCCGTATTTTCGGACGCACACTAAAATATGGTGCCCCTGCCTACAGCACCACATCTACCGACACCAAATTTGCAGACAATTATCAGATTTCCGATACTGCAAAAAGCTATGTGGCACTGCTAAACGAAAAAGGCATTGTAAACGGGGACAATACCAATCGTTTCAATCCCAAGAAAACACTGAACCGTGCCGAAACTGCCGTATTGGTAACCAAGCTGTATGATCTGATGGCAAAGAGCAGTTCCTTTATCAGCGGAACCCCCTCTTATCTGTATCCCAGTACAGGCTCTTTTGTAACCGGAACAACAACAAATACAACTACCAATGTAACTGCAGGCACAACAGGAACGGTATCTGCCAATACCAAAACAGGCAAAATCAAAACACTTACAAAGCATTATATCAATCTGGAAGGCGATACCGGTTCATATTTCTTTGATACCACAAAAGCACCTACCATTACTGTAGACGAAGAACGCTATTCCGTAGATGAACTTGTAAGACTCTGGAGCACAAAGCCTATCCTGAAAGCAACCCTGACGCTTTCCGGCAGCAACACTATCACAAAGCTGGAGATCGAAAAAAACTCCAAGCTCAAAAGCAGCGATCTGAAAGGCGAAATCAAATCTCTGAGCAAGAGCAAAATCAAAGTCGGCTCCAAAACCTTCTCCATCGAAGATGCAGATGATATTACCGTAAAAATCGACGGTAAAACAGAAGATTTTGACGAACTGCGTGATCTGTATAAGGACGATGATGTGAAACTGACAGCAACACTGACTCTGGACAGTGATGATTATGTTATCAAGATCGTTGTAACCACAGATGATTCTGATGAGGATGACGGCGAACTGACAGGTATCGGTTATGCAGATGACGATGACTACGAAGGTTATATCCGTGTAGACGGCAGACGTTACTATGTAGAAGATGTAGATGATATTACCGTAAAAATTGAAGGCAGTACAAAGGATTTCGACAGATTATATGATCTGTACCGTGATCTGGATACTGACGAATATATTGAAGTCGAAATCGAAACCGACGGCGATGATTACGTTACCAGAATCAAAGCCACCATCGAAGACGAAGATGATGACGATGATGACAAGGACGGCGACGAAGAAGGCGAAATTACCGATCTGGATGACGATGAAATCGAACTGGATGATGATGACTCCTATGATCTGGATAATGATGTGGATGTAGATGTTACAGACGGTGAAACCACTATTGACGATCTGGACGATCTGATTGATATTTTTGAAGACGATAAAGTCATTGAAGTAGAAATCACCATCAAAAACGGTGATGTAACCAAAATCGAAGGGGAAGTCATCGAAGCCAGAGGCAGATTGATCGACTGCGGTAAAAACTCCATTGAACTGGAATTTGATGAAAGCGATGACACAGAATATAAATTCGATAAAGATTTAGATGAAGATGAAATTGATGTCGATTTCGACGGCGAAAGTAAGATCAAAAACCTGGAGGATTTTCTGGATTGGCTGGATGACGAAGATTTCGATGCGGATGACGATGATATTCTCATTACCCTCAAACTGGAAGATGGCTACGTAACAGAATTTGAAGCAGAATGGGATTAACCCTGAAAACGGATGCAGAAATGCATCCGTTTTTCTTCTATCTGACAGCTTTCTTTTCCGATTGACAAAAGTCCCTGCCCGCTGTATGATGAAAAAAATAAATATCGGACAGGAATCCGTGTGAGAATCCGGAACAGCTTTATCCCTGCTGTATGAGCAACGAAAAAAGCCAGAACCACTGAACTCTGTTTGGGAAGGGGCTTTGAGTAGGCATTTGGCTCAAGTCAGAATACAACGTCCGCAAACCAGACATCCAAAGGCATAAATTGGGGGTTTCTTTTTTGTTGCCCCCAAAAAGAAAAAAGGAGGGCTTTTTTTATGCAGAACAAAAAAACAATACTTTTTGCCACACTTTTAGTTATGATCCTTGCCATTTTCGGCATCCTCTACACACAGACCCGCCCCGAAACAACTACAGGAGAAAAAGAAATTTCTGTGACCGTAACCCATTCCGATCAGACAAAAACAGGCTTTACCTATCAGACAGATGCAGAATATCTTAGCGAAGTCCTGCTTGCCGAAGAACTGGTAAGCGGAGAATTCGGAAAGTATGGACTGTTTATACTGACTGTTGACGGCGAAACTGCCGATGACAGCAAACAACAGTGGTGGTGCATCACAAAGGGCGGCGAAAAGCTGAACAGCTCCGCCGATACCACGCCCATCGCTGACGGCGATCAGTTTGAACTGACATTAACGGAGGGCTATTGATGCAGCCCGTGAAAAAAAACACCCAACAGCTTGCACTGATGGGTGTTTTAACCGCTCTGCTTTTTATGGGACAGGTACTCATGTCCTTTTTACCAAATCTCGAAATCGTCAGCCTGCTGATTATTTTATACACAATCTTCTTCGGCAAACGTGTTTTCTGGATGATCTACGGCTTTGTATTCTTAGAGGGCTTTCTGTACGGCTTCGGCATATGGTGGTTCCAGTACCTTTATATCTGGAGCATTCTCGCCCTTGCCGCCATGCCCTTCAGAAGCAATTCCTCTCCTGTATTCTGGAGCATCCTGTCCGGCTTTTTCGGACTGTTCTTCGGGGCACTCTGTACCCTGCCGTATTTTGTAACAGGCGGGCCCGCCGCTGCTTTTGCTTATTGGGTGTCCGGACTTGGCTTCGATATTACCCACTGCATCGGCAATGTTGTTCTTTGCCTTGTCCTTTTTCGTCCACTCTGCCGAATTCTTTCTTCGATGGATATGAATACCGTCAAGATTAGGGCGGCGGCGAAACCGTCTTCCCACAGGGAAGATACCTGACCATCCCTCGAACTCCCTGCAAAGAGAATGATTCCCCCTGCTCCCCATTCGCAACCGCATATATGCGGTTGCAATATCGGGTCGAGGGGGTGACCCCCTCGTGGGGGTATTGGGGGCAACGCCCCCAAGGTCTTTTACTCTGCAATCAGGAAGCCTTTTTCTGCAAAGAACGCTTCCAGATCCGCTTTCTTCGCTTCCACTCTGCCCTGTACTGCATCAGGCTTGCCGCCGCCTTTGCAGCCGAAGGGTGCTTTCATCGCTTCTGTATATTCCCTTGCATCCTTTTCACTGCTCAGCAGTACAAATGCAAAGCCTTCCCCTGTTTTAGAGAATACTGCAGAGCGTTTTGCACCCTTTTTCAGCAGCAGGTCTGCAAAATGTGTCAGATCCTTGCTGTTCAGTCCGTCACCGAAGAACAGGATATTTTCTGTACCCTCTGCAATCTGTTCTGCCTTTTCTGTAAAGTATTTCCATTTCAGCTGGTTCAGTGTCTGGATCAGTTCATCTCTTTCGGACAGCAGATTTTTCACTGCTGTATCCACTTTTACCGCAGGCACAGAAAGCAGTCTGCCCGCTTCATCTGCCGCATTTGCTTTTTTGCGGAAATCCAGTAATGCACGTTTGCCGGAAACCAATTCCAGTCTTGTGCCGCCCTTATAGTTCTGTGCACCGATAATCTTGATCTGTCCGATTTCGCCCGCCAGTTTCACGTGTGTACCACAGCACGCACAGCAGTCATACTCGCCTACACGTGTAATTCTTACCTGTCCGTCCAGTTCCTTTTTGCTGCGGTATTCCAGTGCATCCAGTTCCTCTTTAGAAGGATATGTAATTTCTACAGGTGTATTCAGCCAGATTGCTTCATTTGCCTTGTTTTCCAGTTCGGGCAGGTCTTCTGCAGGAATCTTTGTATTCAGGTCGATGGTGATGCTTTCCTTGCCCATATGGAAGCCTACATTGTCACAACCATATTTCGCACAGATGACACCGCTGAGGATATGTTCGCCGGAATGGTTCTGCATCAGATCAAAGCGGCGTTCCCAGTCGATTTTGCCTTCTACTGTCTGTCCAACCTCCAGAGGCTTGTCTGTTGTATGTGTCACGATGTCATTCTTTTCATGCACATCCAGTACATTCACACCACCCAGAATCCCCATATCCGCAGGCTGTCCGCCGCCTTCAGGATAAAAGAGTGTTCTGTCCAGTACTACCTGCCAGCCGCCCTTTGCTTCTGTGCAGTCCAGTACCTTTGCTGTAAATGTGGTTGCATATGCGTCATTATAATATAATTTTTCGGTCATACTAAATTCCTCCATTTTCTTTTCTGCATGTATTATAACATAGATATAAAAAAAGCGATACGCTTGCGCGTATCGCTTGATGTACATTTTCTTCTTATTCTTCAGATTCTTCTTATTTATCAACTGTAGGAGCTTCGTCGTCCATCCATTTCAGCAGACCGCCCATTTCCGCACTGCTGTCCCAAACGTATTTCTTTGTTTCAGAAGCAATGACACCACTCAGACCCAGCAGAGCGATACAGTTAGGGAACGCCATACAAGCGTTCAGAGTATCTGCTACGTTCCAAACGATATCCAGAGCTGTTACACAGCCTACGAATACGGTCAGTGTCCATGCGATACGGAAAGGTTTGATTGCTTTTGTACCAACCAGATATACCCATGCACGTTCGCCATAGTAAGACCAGCCCAGAATTGTAGACCATGCAAATGTAATCAGACCAATTGTCAGAACGATAGGGCCGATTGTAGGAATTGTTGCAAATGCGCCGCTTGTCAGATTTGCACCAACCAGACCATCCATGCCCACGGGATCTTTGATAATACAGGATACCAGTACCAGACCTGTCATCAGACATACAACGATTGTATCCCAGAATACACCAGACATGGAGATCAGAGCCTGTCTTGCAGGGTTTCTTGTAGCCGCACATGCGTCTACGATAGGAGCAGAACCCAGACCGGATTCATTTGTAAACAGACCACGTGCCACACCATAACGGATACACTGCATGATTGTAATACCTACAAAACCGCCGCCTGCTGCTGCAGGGTTAAATGCGGATTTAATGATGACTGCAAATGTTGTAGGGATATAAGCAGCATTCATAAACAGAATGATGATACAGCCCAGAATGTAGAAACCTGCCATGAAAGGAACCAGCTTTTCACACACTTTGGAGATGGACTGTACGCCGCCCAGAATAACCGCACCTGTGCCGACCATCAGAACAGCACCTGTGACTGCTTTCGGAATATGGAATGTATTCAGTACAGATTCCGCAATAGAGTTACCCTGTGTCATGTTACCGATACCGAAGCAGGCAATCGCTGTAAATACAGCAAACAGAACACCAAGCCATTTCTGGTTCATACCTCTTTCCAGAGCGTACATAGGACCACCGATAAAGGAGCCGTCTTTTGCTCTTACACGGTATTTCACCGCCAGAATCGCTTCGCCGTATTTTGTAGCCATACCGAACAGACCTGTCATCCAGACCCAGAATACCGCACCGGGGCCGCCCAGACCAACCGCTGTAGCAACCCCTACGATATTACCGGTACCGATCGTAGCCGCCAGAGCTGTTGCCAGTGCACCAAAGCCGGATACGTCGCCGGCAGCTTCAGAGTCAGGTGTTATGGACAATTTAACTGCTGTAATTGTTTTTCTCTGAATCACGCCTGTTCTGATTGTCAGATAAACGTGTGTACCTACCAGCAGACACAGCATCAGAGGTCCCCATACAACGCCATTGATTGCACTTACAAAATTATTAAATGCTTCCATACATTTCCCTCCTTTGAAAAAGATGAAAATCATACCATGCAAAATAACTTTCGAGCCGCGGTTCTCGTTTTTGTTAAGATTATTTTGCAGCACTCCATATGGAATTCATATATATCATAGCTAAATCATAGGTAGAGGGCAAGGAGTTTTCCTAGTTTTTTCCATTTCTTAACGAGTTTTTTATTTATATTTGTTAAGATTCCGCTAATTTTCCGTTAAAATTTGTATGTTCTTACATTTTCAATGTTTTTTCTTCTGTGCTTTTTCATAGTCCCTCCCTGCTTCAGTCATTTTATGAAGCACTGCTTTTCCGATATTCTGTTTTTATATAAAAAAAGAACGGCAGGAAAGCTCCTGTCGCTCTTTTGGATTTCACATTTATTTTTCTGCTGTTTCTTCTTCCGCGGGTAAGAATTTCTCGATTTCTGCCCACAGCTCCTGTACCCCTGTTTTCTTTTCACCGGAGAAAGGAATCAGCACATCCCCGGGCTGCAGGTTCAGAGTCTTACGGATCACAGACAGATGCTTCTGGATCTGGCTGCGGTTGATCTTATCGGATTTTGTTGCCGCAATGATGATATCATAGCCGTAATGCTTCAGCCAGTCATACATCATAATGTCATTCTTGCCGGGTTCGTGACGAATGTCGATCAGCAGAATGATTGCTTTCAGTTCTTCTCTCTTTTCCAGATATTCTTCGATCATCTGCCCCCATTTGATGATTTCTGTTTTAGGTGCTTTTGCATAGCCATAGCCGGGCAGATCGACCACATACATTTTATCATTTACATCATAGAAATTGATGGTTCTTGTTTTACCGGGCTGAGAGCTTGTACGTGCCAGTGCACGTCTGCCAAGAATCGCATTGATGAGCGTAGATTTGCCCACATTGGATTTACCCGCAAAGGCAATTTCGGGTTTCCCATCCATAGGATAGTGGGAAAAATTTGTGCCGATTTTTGCCAGAGATGTATTTTTTACTTCCATATTGCTTCCCCTTTCGCCAATGCACTGTTCAGTACATCTTCCATTGTTTCCGCCAGAACAAATTCCAGACCGTCTTTTACTTCTTCGGGAATTTCATTCAGATCCTTTTCGTTTTCTTTGGGCAGAATTACCGTTCTGATACCGATGCGCTTCGCCGCCAGTATCTTTTCCTGCAAACCACCAATCGCAAGCACACGACCTCTGATCGTGATTTCCCCCGTCATGGCAACATCATTGCGCACCTTTTTCCCTGTCAGTGCAGAAAGCACAGCTGTTGCCATTGTAATACCCGCAGAGGGACCGTCCTTCGGTGTTGCCCCCTCGGGAATATGGATATGAATATCCTTCTTTTTATAAAAATCTGCTTCCAGACCAAAGGCTTCACTCTGCGAACGGATATAGCTGATCGCCGCATCTGCAGATTCCTGCATAACCTTGCCCAGATTGCCTGTCAGCTTGAATTTACCTTCACCGGGCATGGCATTGACTTCCACAGAAAGTGTTGCGCCGCCTACTCTCGTCCATGCCAGACCACGCACAATACCCACCTGCGGCTCTGCATAGATGCTTTCGGGCATATATTTGCGCTTGCCCAGAATTTCTTCCAGATTTTTGGTTGTCACAGTCAGGGATTTACGCTCTTCGGACATGATCGCTACAACAGCCTTACGGCATACCTCGCCGATCACACGCTCCAGCTGACGCACGCCCGCTTCTCTTGTGTAGCCGTCGATGATTTCTTCCAGTGCATCTGTTTTGAATTTCAGCTGTCTTGCACTCAGCCCATGGCGTTTTCTCTGCTTGCCAATCAGATGATCCTCTGCAATATGCAGTTTTTCCTGTGCCATATAGCTGCCCAGTTCGATGATTTCCATTCTGTCCCGCAGAGGACCGGGAATGGTATCTAAGCTGTTCGCTGTACACATGAACAGTACTCTGGATAAATCATAGGGCAGTTCAATGAAGTGGTCACGGAAGGTATTGTTCTGTTCGCCGTCCAGTACTTCCAGCAGTGCCGCCGCAGGATCGCCGTTATGAGAAACCCCTAATTTATCCACTTCATCCAGAAGCATCAGAGGGTTGATTGTACCCGCCTGCTTCATGGCATTGATGATGCGCCCGGGCATTGCCCCGATATATGTTTTTCTGTGTCCGCGGATTTCCGCTTCATCCTTCACGCCGCCCAAAGACATTCTCACGTATTTTCTGTTGATCGCCTTTGCAACAGAGCGGGCAATGGAAGTTTTCCCAACCCCGGGAGGGCCTACCAGACAAAGAATGGTTGCATT
Source organism: uncultured Clostridia bacterium (assembly GCA_937888765.1). GTDB lineage: Bacteria > Bacillota > Clostridia > Lachnospirales > Anaerotignaceae > Anaerotignum_A. The sequence goes on from CALASU010000106.1 coordinate 11,049, forward strand.
TTCTTCGGGTGCATTTTTTCTGACTGCCAGATACTGCAGAATTCTTTCCTTTACTTTTTTCAGACCGTAGTGGTCTTCCTCCAGAATTTTTTCCGCTTTGTTCAGGTCAAGAATTTCCTCTGTCGTTTCTCTCCATGGCAGGCTTAAGAGGGTTTCAATGTAGCTTCTGGATACATTGGATTCGGGAGAAGTCACAGAAATCTTCATCATTCTGGTGATTTCCTTTTCGATGGCATCCTTCACTTCTTTGGGAGGATTCTTTTCTTCCAGCTGTTTGCGGTATCTTGCCGCATCTGCACCAATGCCGTCTTTATCTCCCAGTTCTTTCTGGATGACCTTCAGTTCTTCCCGCAGATGGTACTCCCTCTGGTTCTGTTCCATCTGGGCTTTTGTCTTGCTTTCGATTTCTTTTTTGAGGTCCAGAATCTGCTGTTCCTCTCGCATCAGCGTCATAACCTTATCCAGACGCTCAATAGGATTAAAGGCTTCCAGTATCTTCTGTTTGCGTGTAAAAGGCAGTTCCATGCCCGCAATGATAATATCTGCAAGCTGACCGGGTTTTTCCGCTGTTGTCACATTGCCCAGCAGATCCATTGCCGCCGTCTGGGGTGCCAGCTTGATATATTCTTCATACAGATCCACCGCAACACGCATGGTTGCCTGCACATACGGAGGAGGCATTTCATCAAAATCCTGCGCAATGGCTCTGATTTTTGCGAAATCAACGCCGTCCTCTTCTATCATCTGTTCTACAAAGCCTCTGTATCTGCCCTCTACGATCACATGTGTCAGATTTCCGGGCAGTTTCAGCACCTGCTTGATCTCTACCAGTGTACCTACCTCAAACAGATCCTCGGGTTTGGGTTCGGGAACGGCAGGGTCTTTCTGCCCTACCAGAAATATCTGTTTTCCTTCCTGTTCCGCAATTCTCAGTGCTTCCAGAGATTTCTCCCTGCCTGCAGGAAAGCTGATTGCCATACCGGGGAATACCGTAAGCCCGCGCATCGCAATCATCGGAACCTTTATGGATGATTTTCTCTCCATATATTTCACCTCGTATTATATCAACAATCTATTTTTTTCACACTATAAAAGGGTATCCTGCCCTAAATATATAGTATACAATAAATCATTGACAGGGTCAAATATTGTAGAATCATCCGATCTCTTTTTCTTCTAAAAGTTCCCGTCCCTCGAATAGGGTTTCGCAGGGCAAAAAGACGGCTTCCAGAACTTCCCGCACCTCTTTTACAGAAATCACTTCGATTCCCATAGTATGATATGCTTCTTTTTCATTTTCCTGCGGAATGAATACCCGCTTCGCACCTGCCGCCATTGCCGCTCTGATTTTTTCTTCCACACCGCCAACAGGCAGAATCTTTCCATGCAGCGAAATTTCTCCCGTCAGGGCAATATCATGCGGCACAGGTGTCCCCGTAAAGGCTGAATATACCGCCAGAAACATAGCAATCCCCGCAGAAGGGCCGTCCACAGGAATCCCCCCCGGAAAATGCAGATGCACTGCGTATTCTTCTTTGGAAAAACCAAACTGCTCCAGAAGCGTCAGCACCGTTTCTGCCGCTGTACGGGCATTGCTCTTTCGCTTATAGCTTCCCTGTCGGCTTTTCAATTCTTCTTCCTCAAGGATACCTGTTACCGTAAGATCGCCGCAACCCTTTTTCACAGCCGCTTCTATCGTCAGAAGCATACCGCCGCCGTTTGGCTGTACTCCTAACCCATTGACTGTACCGACCTGCGGCTTTTCGTGTATTTTTCTTTCCGGTACAGGCTGATACCGCCCTGTCTGCACGACCCATTCCAGATCAGCCGCCGTAATCTCCCGATTTTCCTCCAGCCATACCAAAGAGGTCAAAGACTGCACAATATTGACTGTATCCCGTCCGCCGTGTGCATAGGCAGCAATCTTTTTGCTCAGTCCTGCCTCATAGCTCACACCTGCCCGACGCAGACTGTTTTCCGCAATCTGCTCCATATCTTCTTTCTCTAATGGCTCAAAGAAAATTTCCGTACAGCGGGAACGCAGAGCATCAGGAATTTCCTCAGGGCTTCTTGTCGTTGCCCCAATCAGCCGAAAATCCGCAGGCAGTCCTTTCTGGAAAATCTGATGGATATATGGCGGAATGGCTTTGTCCCGTCTGCTGTAATAGCTGCTCTGAAAATGTGCCACCCTGTCCTCCAGTACCTTCAACAGCTTGTTCATCTGTATGGGATGCAGTTCCCCGATTTCATCAATAAACAATATCCCCCCGTGTGCCTCACAGACAGCCCCCGGTCTTGGCTGCGGAATCCCCGCCTGCCCGAATGCCCCTGCCCCCTGATAGATGGGATCATGCACAGAACCCATCAGAGGGTCAGCGATGTTCCGTTCATCAAATCGCAGTGTTGTGGCATCCAGTTCAATAAATTTTGCTGTATGCAGAAAGGGAGAAGCCCCCTGCTTTTTGGCTTCTTCCAAAATCAGCCTTGCCGCCGCTGTTTTGCCGACCCCCGGCGGGCCATAAATCAGAACATGCTGCGGATTCGGCCCGCATAACGCCGCCCGCAGAGCATGAATCGCCTTTTCCTGCCCGATGATTTCTTCAATGTTTTTCGGGCGTGTCTGCTCGGAAAGCGGCTCTGTCAGATGAATCTCCCGCAGATCCTCCAGCCGTTCCATCTCCAGAAAATTATCCTCAAAGGTCAGCCCCGACAGCTTCTTTTTTCTGCTGTGCTTAAAAAAATAATACGCCCCCATGGTAAAAAATAAAAGCTGTGCTATCGTCAATAGATTCCCGCTCAAATCTCCATCTCCTTTTTTTCTTTTTCTGTTTTCTATTTCCGGAATTAGTATGGCTAAAAATCTCCTCCCTATCCCCTCAATAAAAAATCTATATTCAC
>CALASU010000107.1 GCA_937888765.1 uncultured Clostridia bacterium
GAAGTATGGTCTCATGAATCCTACACCTTTAACAGCTGTAGTTGGATATTTGTCATCTTTATAAGTTACTTTAGTATACATGTAATCAGCTAATTCAGAATGTACTAATTCTTCTTTAACTGGTACCATCTTTAATGCATCACCTTTTTTGTTTCCTAAACATTCAGTAACACATAATCCACAACCAACGCAGTTATCAGGAGATACTTCGATACGATACATTAAACCATCTACACCTTTTCCTAATGGTTTTAATACTCTATCTGTTAAGTCTTCAGGAGCATTAGCCATTTCTTCTTCAATAACACTTTTATCCGCACCTTCTAATTTCATAGCGTCTTCCATCGCATCAAAATTCTGTATCCGAATGGTGCAAACCAGATGGACATAATCAGCTCAGCCACAGCCCCTGTCAAAGCACAGGTTCCGCACTGCAGCAGCGTCCAGTGAAATCCGTCCCAGAAAATCGGTGCAAAAAACACAAATACGATCACGGAGAAAATGAAGTTGTCTATAAACTGGCCAACAAAGGTAGACACATAAGTCTGTGTTACAAAAGCCAGCTTGCCATCGGGATGTTCATGAAACGCCTTACCAATGGTCCAATTGACAAAGTTATTAATCAAAGCAGATGCCAGGAATGCAATGGTACTGCCCAGCAGAATAAACCATGTTCCGCCAAAAATATTGTCAAAGGCCGTATAGTCCGCCGCTGTAGACGGTATGATGCTGGCAATGTAGAAAATCAGGCAGGTCAGCACATTAATTGCCGATGCCAGAATTGCAATCTCGTTAGACGCCTTCGGCCCGAAATACTTAGTAATGATATTCATACACATGAAAGACAGCCAGGAAATGAGAATCCCTCCGTCCAGTGCAATCCAAGGTGCCTGCACCAGCGTCTTATTGGCCAGCAGGTTCATGCAGATGACGCTTACCACAAAAAGCGAAACCACCGTTGCCGGTACATTTCGCATTAAAATCGCGATTTCTTCCTTTTCTTTTCTCATCCAGTGCTTAATCATTAATAATCCTCCTTATAAGCACAAGACTACTTCATAATAAAAAAGGCTCTGCAAAACGCAAAGCCACTAATCACAAAAGTATGATAAATCGTAGTCCTGGTTTTGTTTAACGACAGGATGGTACAAACGAACTGTCGGCCTCTCCATTATATACGAATCCAGCTCAATGTGCAAGCTTAGGGTCCTTGATAATTCTAATTCAATAAATGACAGCCTCATAAATACCTACACAAATATCATCATGAAAGTCTATATATGTAAATATATTATGTTCTATTTCCTCTTTAACGCTTTCAGGTATAGGTTGGATAATTGGTTCCGGGAGCAAGCGATAAGAATCTGCATATTCTTCCATCGCCCTTTTCATAATTTCATCGACTATTTGACCAGAATCAGAAATAGAGCACCCGAACAATAATTTGCGGTTCAAGTTCAAATACTTTTGCAAAAAACGAACAAGATTAACTTCTGGAACAGATTCATCGTTAGAATAATATTTATGTAGAAGTTCATCCAGTTCAGGAGTAACCGTCGATCCAGATTCATAAATAGCATATTCAATGATATCCAATTCTAAGGTTTCCAAGTCAATAGCCATGTTGTTATTTTTAATCAATTCTTTTATAACTGTCAATTCTGCAAATCCTCTTGTCGGAAAACAAAGAGAAACCGCCTGACATAGAGCCGAAACAATATTAATACTTAGATTACCTTCTCTTGCGATGTTTATAGCAGTGAATAGAACAATATGCTGAATTCCTCTTTCACTGGCAAAAGAACCATATTCGGATTTCCTTTGTAGAGAATGATTCAAAAAAGATAGGTTTGCAGAAAGTCTTTTCCAATATTCTTCAATATTCTTCACATTCTTTTTTTCAACTAACATACATAATACGCTTCCTACATTATATTATATTACATACTCATCCGGCAAAAAATCGACCTTTTTTAGAAGAACGCTATGCAGATCAGCCGTCAGCTCTCTTATCCAGTCAACATGTTGAAAAGATGATAGAGTATCCATCACGTCTATGTAAACAAATATTTCCTCATTGGTCAAAGTTCCTTCATGATACTTTAAGTTTGTTTTTCTCGCCAAATCAAGAAATATTTCCTTTTCTGCAGAAACCACCATGTCTTCACGTCCACTTTCAATGCGATATAAAATTCCACGTTCACCGTATAACAGTTCTATAAGTTCGTTCATAAAAGTTTACCTCCTAAGAATAAAAAAGCAGCTTGGAGGACACGAAGACCCTGAGATGAATCCCGACCAAAACTGATACGGTCAGTGTAGCAAATATACTTAAAATTGTCAATAAGACACATAAAAGTACACTTTCAGAATTTGTTTGTGTATTGCCATCGCCTGTCTGCTATATCCTCTAATATAATGTCAACGATTCCAAATGCCGTATTTTTCACCTTCCTAACAAAAGAACCCCCGTCATTTCGACGAGGGTTTCTCATATCAAATCCTATTTAAAGTAAGCTACTGCAGCCTTGAACATTTCCATGTCGAATTCGCCTGGAACGTTCTTGTACAGACCGGCACCGATTCTTTCGGAGTGACCCATCTTACCAAGTACTCTTCCGTCTGGGGAAGTGATACCTTCGATGGATGCGTAAGAACCGTTAGGGTTGTACTGGATTTCACTGGATACGTTGCCTTCTAAGTCAACGTACTGTGTGATAATCTGACCATTTGCTGCCAGTTCTTCAATCAGTTCTCTGGAAGCGATGAATCTGCCTTCACCGTGAGAAATAGGAACTGTGAAGATGTCATTTGGTTTTGTATTTGCTAACCAAGGAGACTTGTTGGAAGCAATTCTTGTTCTAACCAGCTTGGACTGGTGACGAGAAATTTCGTTGAATGTCAGAGTTGGGCAGTTTTCATCTGTGTCGATGATCTTACCGTAAGGTACCAGACCTAACTTAATCAGAGCCTGGAAACCGTTACAGATACCAGCCATCAGGCCGTCTCTGTTTTCTAACAGGTCAGTTACAGCTTCCTTAACTTCCTTGTTTCTGAAGAATGCTGTGATGAACTTACCGGAACCGTCTGGTTCGTCGCCACCGGAGAAGCCGCCTGGGATAAAGATAATCTGAGATTCCTTAACCTTTGCAGCAAACTCTTCTACAGATTTTGCGATTGCTTCAGCAGTCAGGTTGTTGATAACAAAGATTTCAGGTTCTGCACCTGCATCTCTGAATGCCTTTGCAGTATCGTATTCGCAGTTTGTACCAGGGAATACTGGGATCAGCGCCTTTGGTACATCTACAGTGTAGCTTGCGTGTGGTCTTTCTGTAGCTTCATATGTGTATGTTTCCAGCTTGTTTTCTTCCGGTGTAATGTTACATGGGAAGATTGGTTCCAGCTTGGATTCGTAAATGTCGTTTAATTCGCACAGGCAGATCTTGTCTTCGCCGTATACGATTTCTAACGCTTCTGTAGTCTGACCTAAGTCAACTACTGCAACACCTTCAGCTTCTACATCAAAATTAGTAACTTCGCCAGCTAATTCTAATACGAATGCACCGTAGTTATAGCCGAAGATATCGTTCATGTCAACGTTGTCAGTGTAAGCAAAGCCTACCCCGTTACCCATTGTCATCTTCAGAACTGCTTCAGCAACACCACCGATACCTGGTGTGTAAGCAGAGATGATAGCACCTTCTCTTACGCCTTCCGCAACTACATCGTAGATTGCCTTCAGAGCTTCAGCCTTTGGCAGACCCTGTTCGTCCTTTTCAGGAACCAACAGAACTACGTCGTGTCCAGCAGCCTTGAATTCTGGGGAAATGATGTTCTTCACATCGTCAGTTGTTACAGCGAAGGATACCAGTGTAGGTGGAACGTCGATGTCTTCGAATGTACCACTCATGGAGTCCTTACCACCGATAGCAGCAACGCCCAGTTCTTTTTGTGCCTTGAATGCACCCAGAACTGCAGCCATTGGCTTACCCCATCTCTTAGGTTCTTTCAGCAGCTTTTCGAAGTATTCTTGGAAGGACAGGTAAACGTCTTCGAAGGAAGCACCCGTTGCAACCAGCTTGGAAACGGATTCCACAACTGCCAGGTATGCACTGTGGTATGGAGATGCAACACCAATGAATGGGTTGTAACCCCAAGCCATTAAGGAACATGTTGTTGTATGTGCCTTTTCTACGGAAACTAAGTTAACCATAGCCTGGATTGGTGTTCTCTGGTGGATACCACCAAATGGCATCAGAACAGTACCTGCACCGATTGTGGAGTCGAATCTTTCGGACATACCTCTCTTGGAGCATACGTTCAGATCGCCGGCTAATGCCTTGTATTCGCTTGCGAAGTCTTCGCCAACTTCCTTTTCGAAAGCTTCAGGCTTTACAACTTCTACGTCAATGTGCTTTTCTGCACCGTTTGTATCTAAGAATGCTCTGGACAGATGTACGATTTCCTGACCGTTCCAGAAAATTTTCAGTGTAGGTTCTGCCTTAACTTCAGCAACTACGTTAGCATCTAAGTTTTCTTCTCTTGCCAGTTCGATGAATCTTTCTACGTCTTCAGCAGCAACTACACAAGCCATTCTTTCCTGAGATTCGGAAATAGCCAGTTCAGTACCATCTAAACCGTCGTACTTCTTAGGAACGTTGTTCAGGTTGATTTCCAGACCATCAGCTAATTCACCGATTGCTACGGAAACACCGCCTGCACCAAAGTCGTTACAACGCTTAATCATCTTGGAAGCTTCAGGGTTTCTGAATAATCTCTGAATCTTTCTTTCTTCAGGCGCATTACCCTTCTGTACTTCTGCACCACAGCTTTCTAAAGATTCAGTTGTGTGAGACTTGGAAGAACCAGTTGCACCGCCGCAACCGTCACGACCAGTCTTGCCACCTAACAAGATAACTCTGTCTGTGTCAGCAGGTCTTTCTCTGCGTACGTTTTCAGCTGGAGCTGCAGCAACGACTGCGCCAACTTCCATTCTCTTTGCAACGTAACCGTCGTGGTAGATTTCATCTACCTGACCTGTAGCCAGACCGATCTGGTTACCATAGGAGCTGTAACCGGCAGCCGCTGTAGTCACGATTGTTCTCTGAGGCAGTTTGCCTTCGATTGTTTCGGATACGGGTTTCAGAGGGTCAGCCGCACCTGTCACACGCATCGCCGCATATACATAAGAACGGCCGCTCAGAGGGTCACGGATCGCACCGCCTACGCAAGTAGCCGCGCCGCCGAAGGGTTCAATTTCTGTAGGATGGTTGTGTGTTTCATTTTTGAACAGCAGCAGCCATTTCTGTGTTTCGCCTTCCACATCAACGTCGATTTTTACTGTACAAGCGTTGATTTCTTCGGATTCATCCAAACCGTCCAGTTTGCCTTCTTTTTTCAGCAGTTTTGCCGCGATTGTACCAATATCCATCAGATTGATAGGTTTTGTTCTGCCAATCGCTTCTCTTGTTGCAATGTATTCGTTATACGCATTCTGTAACAGTTCATCTTCAAATGTTACTTTGTCGATTGTTGTCAGGAATGTTGTATGACGGCAGTGATCGGACCAGTATGTGTCGATCATTTTGATTTCTGTGATAGTAGGATCTCTGTCTTCGCTCAGGAAGTAGTTCTGACATACTTTGATGTCGTCCAGATCCATAGCCAGACCCATTTCTTTCACAAATGCTTCCAGACCTGCTTCGTCCAGTTTGATGAAGCCATCCAGTGTTGCTACTTCTGTAGGGATTTCATACTGTACATCCAGTGTTTCAAATGTATCCAGTGTTGCTTCTCTGGATTCCACGGGGTTAATCAGATGTTTTTTGATTGCTGTTACATCTGCTTCTGTCAGTTCGCCGTACAGCACATAAACTTTTGCTGTTCTTACCAGAGGGCGATCCTGTTTGGAAATAATCTGGATACATTCAGCCGCAGAGTTTGCTCTCTGGTCAAACTGACCGGGCAGGAATTCCACTGCAAATACTACGCTGCCGTCTGTAGGTACTTCTTCCAGCAGATTGTCCAGCTGGGGTTCGGAGAATACTGCCTGTTTGCAGTAGTTGAACAGGTTTTCGTCCATGTGTTCCACATCGTAGCGGTTCAGCAGACGCAGACCTGTCAGATTTTTGATACCCAGCAGATTAACGATTTCACTTCTCAGAGCGTCAGCTTCTGCTGTCAGCCCTGTTTTCTTTTCCACATAAATTCTGTAAACCATGCTTTTATACCTCCGCCTCAAGGGCTTTTTTACCGATGTCGTTTCTATAAAATGCGTTGTCAAAGTTTACTGTTTTTACAGCTGCATAAGCCGCTTCAATGGCTTCAGGCAGTGTGTCAGCCAGTTCTACCACACCCAGCACTCTGCCGCCGTTTGTCAGCAGCTTGCCGTCTGCTTCTTTTGCACCTGCAATGAAAATCAGCTTGTCATTTTCAGGCAGTGTAATCTCGAAGCCTTTTTCATAGCTTTCGGGATAGCCTTTAGATGCCATGATGACACAACAAGCGGATTTATTGCTGAATTTTACTTCTGCTTCCGCCAGTGTACCTGCCGCAACATGCTGCATGATTGTCAGCAGATCGCTTTCCAGCAGGGGCAGAACCACCTGTGTTTCGGGGTCGCCGAAACGGCAGTTATATTCGATTACCTTAGGACCGTCGGGTGTTACCATCAGACCAAAGAACAGACAGCCTTTGAATGTTCTGCCTTCCGCATTCATTGCTTCCATTGTAGGCACAAAAATCTTGTCCATACATTCCTTTGCAACTGCTTCTGTAAAGTAAGGGTTAGGGGCGATTGTACCCATACCGCCTGTATTCAGACCTTTATCGCCGTCCAACGCTCTCTTATGGTCCATAGAGGAAATCATAGGAACCATTGTTTTACCGTCTGTGAATGCCAGAACAGAAACTTCGGGACCTGTCATGAATTCTTCAATAACGATGTGGTCACCGCTTGCACCGAATACCTTATCCGCCATCATGGAGCGAACCGCATCCTTCGCTGCTTCTCTTGTTTCTGCGATAATTACACCTTTGCCCAGAGCCAGACCGTCTGCCTTGATAACTGTGGGAATGGGTGCTGTTTCCAGATATTCCAGAGCCTTATCCATATCGCTGAATACTTCATAAGCCGCTGTAGGAATGCCGTATTTCTTCATCAGATCTTTAGAAAATACTTTGCTGCCTTCCAGAATTGCCGCTTTTTTATCAGGGCCAAAGCAAGGCACGCCGATTTCGTTCAGCGCATCCACCATCCCCAGTACCAGAGGATCATCGGGTGCTACCACTGCGAAATCAATCGCTTTTTCCTTTGCAAATGCCACAACGCCGTCGATGTCTTTCGCACCGATATCCACGCATGTCGCATCTTTGGCAATGCCGCCGTTGCCGGGCAGAGCATACAGCTCTGTCACATTTTTGTTTTCTTTGATTTTTTTAATGATGGCGTGTTCTCTGCCGCCGCCACCGATTACCATAACCTTCATTATGTATATCTCCTTTCGGAAATTGTATTGTTCCCTGATTAGTGGTGGAACAGTCTCATACCTGTAAATGCCATTGTCATGTTGTGTTTGTTGCATGTAGCGATAACATTATCATCACGGATGGAGCCGCCGGGTTCTGCAATATAGCTTACGCCGCTCTTAGCCGCTCTTTCGATGTTGTCGCCGAAGGGGAAGAATGCGTCAGAGCCCAGAGCAACGCCTGTGATTGTAGACAGGTATGCTTTCTTTTCTTCTCTTGTCAGAGGTTCGGGTTTTTCTGTGAACAGTGTCTGCCATACGCCTTCTGCCAGTACATCTTCGTAATCGTCGGAGATATATACGTCGATTGTATTATCTCTGTCGGGTCTGCCTACTGTAGGCAGGAAAGGCAGATTCAGAACTTTCTGATGCTGTCTCAGGTGCCAGATATCCGCTTTATTGCCTGCCAGTCTTGTGCAGTGAATTCTGGACTGCTGACCTGCACCAACACCGATGGCCTGACCGTCTTTTGCGAAACATACAGAGTTGGACTGTGTATATTTCAGTGTAATCAGCGCAATAATCAGGTCGCGTTTTGCTTCTTCGGGCAGTTCTTTGTTTTCTGTTACCACGTTGTCCAGCAGAGCTTTGTTGATTTCAAAGTTGTTTCTGCCCTGTTCAAATGTGATACCGTAAACCTGTTTCTTTTCCTGTACCATAGGCACGAAATCGGGATCAATTTTCACGATATTGTAATTGCCGTTTCTCTTGGATTTCAGGATTTCCAGAGCTTCGTCTGTGTAGCCGGGAGCAATGATACCGTCGGAAACTTCTCTTTTGATCAGTCTTGCTGTTGTTTCGTCACAAACATCACTCAGTGCAATCCAGTCGCCAAAGGAAGACATTCTGTCAGTCCCTCTTGCTCTTGCATAAGCCAGTGCCAGAGGAGATTCGTCCAGACCTTCAATGTCATCTACGAAGCAGGCCTTTTTCAGATCTTCACTCATGGGTGTACCAACTGCCGCAGATGTGGGAGAAACATGTTTAAAGGATGTTGCCGCAGGCATACCCAAAGCTTCTTTAATTTCTTTTACCAGCTGCCAGCTGTTGAATGCGTCCAGGAAGTTGATGTAGCCGGGTCTGCCGCACAGGATTTCGATAGGCAGATCTGTACCGTCTTCCATAAAGATTCTTGCAGGTTTCTGGTTGGGGTTACAGCCATATTTCAGTTCAAATTCTTTCATTTTCAATATCCCCTCTCTCTTATTCGTGTTTATTGATCATTCTGTTTTCCACTGCGCCTGTTTTCAGATCTGTGAATCTTACATAAATGGAAATTTTATTGTCTTCGTTCAGATTTTCCCAGATTTCTTTCAGCCAAGCATCAATATCATTGGGCACGATTGTTCTTTCGGGTTCGCCGCAGAATGTAGGCAGAGGATTGCCGTCGCCCATGTATGTGTGGATGAAGTGACCTGTGCCTGCCAGTGCTTTATAAGAATATGTAAATCTGTTACATGCTGTGCCTTCTGCATCTGCGGATTTCAGAATGCTCATTTTATATGTGAAATCGCCGTCAGCAAATGTCAGCATACCGCTGATTCTGGGAGTCCAGTTAGGGCCATCGGGTTCAAATTCTCTTGTTTCCAGAGCATCTTCAAAAGATTTGCCCTTCAGAACGAAGTCACGAATCGTATCTGTCTGGTCGCCGTTT
>CALASU010000108.1 GCA_937888765.1 uncultured Clostridia bacterium
ATAAGAAAAAATGTAAGCGATTCGGGCCATGCGGTGTCGGACAGAAAGCGGTATATCTGAACAGTTTTTATATGGAACGGGTATATTATGTGCCCTTTTCTGCCATCAAACGTGTATTTAAACGTGTTGCCATGAGCAAGGGCGGCTTTACGGGGAAGGGAATCTTTGCCTCTATGCCGTATCTGGTAGTCATTTATGATGATGGTACAGAAAAACAGTGCATCTTCAAGCATGAGGAAGATGTTGATGCCATTCTTTCCTATATCGGCAATGTGCACCCCGAAATTCCGCTGCTAAGCGAAGCCATTGAGAAAAAACGTGCAGAGCAGGCAGCTCTGGAGGAAAAGAAGCGCAGAGAAACCGTGCTTTCCGAACAAGCGGAAAAGGAAATCAAAAAACTGGAAAAAGCAAGGGCGTTTTTGGAAAAAAGTCCTGCCATCGGTGATGCCCTTAGCCGCAGTGCAAAGGCAAAGCGTATCAATGCATGTGCAAATCCTGCGTATCGTTGGGCAGCACTGGCAATCGTACTGTTGGGGCTTGCTGCAGGGATTTACGGCATCTGGGCAGTGATTACAAAGGCGGGCTTCGGTATGTACTTTACATTGTTTGGCTTTGCGGCAATGTTTCTTTTTTCCGGTGCAAGGGTATTACCAACAGGCAAAAACAATCAGCAGTATATTGATTCCCAGTGGACAACTGCCTGTACAACAGCCGAAAAATATCTGGAGACCTTTCCCGGAACTTTTCCTGTTCCCGCAAGATATGCACATCCTGTTACACTGACACGTATGATCCGTGTTATTTATGACCAGAGAACCGAATCTGCCAAAGAAGCACTGGAACTGCTCAAAAGCGACCTGCAGGCATTGAATGCCTCTGTACAGGTAGAACAGGAAGAATACGAAGAAATCATCCTGATCAAACCCATGTTTCTTGTTTCGGCATATGAATAAAATACCAGAACAGATACTCTTTCTTGTTTTCATCTGTTTTCAAAGAAAAAAGCGAAACCTTTCGGTTTCGTTTTTTTTGTTATTTCCTTTTTCCGACTTTCGTGCCTACCTGCTGTAATCACCAATTCACTGCCTGAAAAAATTATTGATTTGACCATCCACCCTACCTATGATAAAATGAAATGCGTTAATTTGTAAATTTTCAGAAAAAGGGGAGAGAAAATGTATATTGCAGTCTGCGAAGACCAGATGAACGAACTGGAATTACTGAAAGATATGCTGCAGCTCTGGCAGCAGGAGAGAAAGACTGTTCTGCGCATCGAAAGCTTCTGCAATGCGGCTGATCTGCTGGATGTGGCAAGAAAGAAAAAATTTACGCTGTATCTGCTGGATGTGATGATGCCCGGGATTGACGGCATGGCTGCCGCCCGTGAAATCCGCAGCTTCGACACTTCTGCGGAGATCGTTTTTCTGACTTCTTTTCCCGACTTTGCATATGAAAGCTATGGGGTAAAGGCACTGGATTATCTGCTGAAGCCTGTCCGTACGGAACAGCTTTTCCCTATTCTGGACAAACTTTCCCGTGAAGAAGAAAAACTGCAGGAGGGGCTGACTCTGAAAACCCAGACATCCATCATTCGTGTGCCTTTTTCTCAGCTGGTTTATGTTGAAGTCTTTGACAAACGCCTCTATTTCAATCTGGCGGATGGCTCAGTGATAAAGGTTGCAGGGAGAATGAAGGATTACGAGGAGCTTCTGCTCTCCAGACCGGAATTCATGCATACCCATCGTTCTTATATTGTAAATATGCTGCGGGTAAGGGAATTCTCTGTTTCCGGCATCTCTACCTTTACAGGAAAAAATCTGCCTGTATCCCGTCGGCTGTATCCCCAATTGCAGAAAGAGTATCTGAATCTGCTGTTTGCAGAAGAGGAGGAATGAGCATGGAGCATCTGACGGCTTTATTCCCCTTGTTTATCACATTAACCATATGCACGTTCAATGGCTATTCCATGTGTAGCTATCGTTTACCGACAAAACAGACACATCTGTGTTTTCTGGCAATGACACTGCTCTGTCTGGCAGTTAACTCTTATATCGGTATTCGCTATGGTGTTTCTGTATACAGAAAATGGATGCTGTTTACAATCGCATTTCCCTATTTTCTGATGATTCAGTTTATTTCAAAGGATAAAATATCGCAGACCTTTTTTAATTTCTGGCTGTGGATCAATATATTCTCTGTAATCAACACCATGGCTCACTTTGTGAATGATATTACTGTCAGAAACTACCACTTGATGGTTTTACTGAGAGTACTATTGTTCTGCTGCTACTTTGTTCTGTATCATAAATATATAAAAAAACATCACAGGCTGGTAATCGAAAAACTGAATGTCAACTGGTGGCTTTTCTCGCTGATCCCTGCCCTGTTTACCATACTGCTTTCGATGATCAATCAGTATTACGGCGGGAAAGATGTATTTTCACACAATTATCCACTGCTTTTTATTATTTTTACGCTGATGGCATTCGTTTATGTAATCATCGGCTACACTTTCCGAACCATGCATACTTCTATGAAACTGGAACTTTCTCAGACGGTATTGAGCCAGCAGCTGAATACGGCAAAAGAAGAAATTTCTTTTCTGAATGAAACAAAGTTCCAGACAAGTATGTATCAGCACAATATGCGTCATCATCTGAATGCCATTGATGTTTTTTTATCTGCGGATAAACCACAGCAGGCAAAAGATTATATTCGAAAAGTACAGGCAGATGTGGAATCTATTATCCCGAAACACTTCTGCGAAAACGAACTGGTCAATCTGCTCTGCTCTTCCTTTTCGCGTAAAGCAGAACAGATGGGCATTCCCTTAAAAGTAAAGGCGAATCTGTCAAAGATCCATTCTATATCTGATACCGAACTTTGCGCCATACTCTCTAACGGTCTGGAAAATGCACTCCATGCTGTTTCTGCTGTTTCTGCACTGGAGAGCCGAAAATGGGCAGAGATGCGCTGTGAAGTAAAACACAATAAATTGCTCATAGAAATCAAAAACCCTTATTCCGGCGAGATCCTCATGCAGGATGGACTGCCTGCTTCCAGCAAGGAAAATCATGGGTATGGCTGCTATAGTATCCGTGCAATCGTAGAACAGCATCATGGTGTCTGTGCATTTGAAGCGAAAGACGGCATCTTTATCCTGCGGATTGCACTGCCTTTGCAAGACGAAATGGTCTGAAAATGCAAAATTCTATAAAAATTTATCTGCAGAAAAAGACTCCAATATAGATTGTATTGGAGTCTTTTGATTGTCTGCCTTTATTTTATTTGTTTTGTGTTTTCGCGTCCTCCGCTTTTGCCAGTTCACGCACTCTGGCACTTGCTTTATCCGCTCTTTCAATATGTTCACGGAAGATTTCAAGTTCTACCGCAGTCATTTTATTGGGTTTTGCTCGTTTGAGCAGTACTCTCAATTCTGTAACATATCTCTTGAAAGCCTGTTTTTCTTCTTTTGTCAGCTGTTTTTCTACTTTTGAGATAGCCACTTCTGCTTCTGTCAGCAGTTCCAGACCTTCTGCAGCCGCCTCCAACGCTTTTTCTCTGACGCTGTCCTGTGCCGCATACTCTTCTGCGTTCTTAATTGCATTTTCGATTTCCTGATCGGACATCTTATCTGTATCTGTGATGGTAATGGAGTGCTCTTTGCCGCTTGTCAGGTCTTTTGCAGATACTGTCAGGATACCATTTGTATCAATATCAAATGTTACCTCGATCTGCGCCATACCGGAAGAAGGTCTTTTAATGCCTTTCAAGTTAAATTTACCAATGGTCTTATTATCCTTTACCAGAGGACGTTCCCCCTGTACGACATGAATACGCACACTTCTCTGCAGTGCGGAAGCTGTGGTAAATACCTGAGAATAGCGAACGGGCAGGGTTGTATTTCTCTCGATGACACGTGTTGCAACGCCGCCGGCAGTTGCAATACAGATACTCAGAGGAATGACATCCAATAACAGCAGACCTGTACCTGCACCGGACAATGTATCCGCCTGAATCGCCGCCCCCTGTGCCACACATTCATCGGGATTGATGTCTTTAGAGGGTTCAATGCCTGTCAGCGCAAACACCTTTTCCTGTACGGCAGGGATTCTTGTAGAGCCGCCTACCAGCAGGACTTTCTGCAGTTCGGAAGGCGCAAGTCCTGCATCATTCAGTGCATTCATAACCGGAGCCGCTGTCCGTTCCACCAGATCATATGTCAGTTCATTGAATTTTGCCCTTGTCAGAACCGTTTCAAAATGGAGCATATCGTTTCCATTCTCCACTAAGTAAGGCAGATTGATGGATGCACTGCCGGAAGCAGACAGTTCTTTTTTCGCCTGTTCTGCCGCTTCGCGAATACGCTGTAATGCAGACATATTTTTTGTAACGTCTACATGCTTTGTCTGCTTCAGTTCTTCACAAAGATAATTTAAAATTCTTTCGTCAAAGTCATCGCCGCCCAGATGATTGTCCCCATTGGTAGCGAGAACTTCAATGACACCGTCGCCGATTTCAATAATGGATACGTCAAAGGTACCGCCGCCTAAGTCAAATACCATGATCTTCTGCTGATTTCCGTGATCCAGTCCATACGCAAGTGCCGCACTTGTAGGTTCATTGATGATACGTTTTACATTCAGCCCTGCAATACGACCCGCATCCTTTGTGGCCTGTCTCTGGGTATCGTTGAAATAAGCAGGTACGGTAATCACAACATCCGTTACAGATTCACCCAGATAATTTTCCGCATCCTGACGGAGTTTGCGCAAAATCATTGCACTGATTTCGGGGGCTGTATATTTTTTGCCGTCAATCTGGATATTCCAGTCTGTCCCCATAGAGCGTTTTACAGAGCTGATGGTGCGCTGACTGTTCACAACAGCCTGTCTTTGCGCCGCATCACCGATCAGTCTTTCGCCGTCCTTCGTAAAAGCAACAATAGAGGGTGTGGTGCGATTTCCTTTTTCATTGGGGATAATGACGGGTCTGCCGCCTTCAATAACAGAAACACAGCTGTTGGTTGTACCAAGGTCTATACCAATTGTTTTTCCCATAATACTCTTTTTCCTTTCTGATCGTTAGTTTCTGAAAAGTAACTGCAGTAAAAATCCCGCCAGGAAGATGTAGCCCAATGTCATGGGATTTAATTCAAAGCTAAAGCCCCCTGCTTTTTTTTCATACATCTGTCCCACTCTGCGGAACTGGAATAAAAGCTGCTGATACATCTGATTTTTCGGTTCCAGCTGCGCCGCTTTTTCCATCTGATCTGTTGCCTGTATGTAGCTGCCAAGCAGCTGATTTGCCAGCGCACTCAGGTAATACCAGCGGGCATTTCTGCCTGTACTGGGAATATGCGTCAGAATATCAATCGCGTTCTGCGCCTGTCCTGCATTGATATATGCCACCGCCTGTTTGATTTCAGGGGTATCCTCGGGCAGGGGCGTCGGTCTGGCAACGGTCTGCTGCCCTGCAGCCCCATCGTCATAAACAGCTTCCCACTGCTGTGTCTGCTGTGCCTCCTGCATCGCACGCTTGACAGCATATTTTTCCGGATTGGTCAGCATATCATATGCTTCATTGATTTCATTCATTTTCTGAGCTGCTTCGGGATCATCGGGATGGAGGTCGGGATGATATACTTTTGCCATCCTGCGGTAAGCCTTTTTCACATCCTCTGCAGATGCACCCTGCTCCAGTCCCAGAACCTTATAGGGATCATCAATCATAGTTTTACCTTCACTTTCCATATTTTATCGCATCTATTATACTGGATACTTACTGTTTTTGTCTTTATTGAGAGATTATAAATTCTTCCCTCTGTTCTTTCCCTTTATTTTACAATTTCAATGCTCTGTGTGCCGGGAATCCAGCGAACATTGGCACCGAAGTTCTCTCCGATATAACGAAGCTGTACCATCGTTCTGTCGTTCATGATCATAGCAGTATCATCCTCGCCGTCCAAAGCCAATGTCAGAACCTTGCCGCCCTGTACAATCTGTACGGTTCTTTCTGCATCGTTCCATACAACATCAGCCCCCAGAGCCTGTGCAATACTGCGCAGGGGAACCATTGTTTTATTTTCATGGAGAACAGGTGCTACATCATTTGTCTTTACTGCATCATTTGCAAAAACTTCTTTCTGCCCGATAGCAAATGTAATCTTTGTTACATCGGGATCATGCACCAGATCATAAACCCCTTCGCCGTCTGCATATGCAGAGAAGGTATTTGTTTCAGGATCGAATGTACCGCCCAGTTTTACCACTTCCACTGTGCCGTCAGGCTGTGTCACATATTTTACCAGTGTCAGATGAGAAGTATCTGCCAGTTCCTGATCGCTCAGGTCAAAGGATACTCTTTCAGGATCTTTCACTGCAGAAGAATCATTCGTTCCTGCCGCATTTACCGCTGTGTCTGTTGTCGGTGCTGTCTGGGCTGTTTCCGTCGTTTCCGCAGAATCTGCCGCTTCCGCAGTTTCTTCTGCCGCCGTTACCGCAAAGGTAAACGCACCGCCGCCCACAACTTCCACAGAGGGGCTCTTCTGACTGAGCTGCTCATGATACGCCTGTTTTGTTTCCTGCGCCACTGCCTGCACGGTCTGTGCAGTATCTGCCGCCGCTTCCTGTGTCTGTACCGCAGGCTCTGTCATTGTTACTTTCGGGGGCTCCGCTGTCGGTGCGCTTTCTGTTTTATTTTCTGTTACGTTCTCTGTTTTTTCTTCGTTTTTATTATTGTTTTTGTTGCTGTTATTGCCGTTATTGCCGTTGCAGGCAGTGCAGAAGTCATCATCGCCGCCGCCATAAAAATCGCGAGCATTCGTTTCATATCATTTCCTTCTTCCCTTTTTTATTCTTCCGCACAATATTCCATACAGAAATAGTATACCTTTCTTTATCCGCCTGCGCAACAAAAACCGTTGTTTCTCTGCCCTTTTCCTTCCCTGCAAAAGCAAAAGCAGTACATTTCTGTACTGCCTTTGTGTTATCTCCATTCAGTTTTTTGAAAGCATACACTTTTTCTCTCGTACACTCCGCCTGTGTTCAGCACAACAATAAAAAGCCCTCATAATTGGGTACATCATCCTGTGCTGCAAGAACATCCCTATATCTTTTATACGAACAGTTCGGGCTCTGCTCTGCGTTCATACAGTTCTTCCAGTTCTTCCTTGTGGTAGATGTAACCGGGATCATCGTAATATCTTGCCTGTGTGGGGCATTTCTTCACGCACGCACAGCATTTGATGCAGATACCTGTATATTCCCTTACATTTTCCCTGCTGATAGAGCCCATAGGACATACATCCACGCACAGACCGCAGTTACAGCAGCTATCGTTTACTTTGGGTTTTACCTTACGGATATCAATGTGTTCCCCGTGTCTGTCCTGAGGTTTGAAATAAGGCTTAATGGGGTCGTTACCTCTTACTGCAACGGGAGCTGTGTATTCCCAGCCGCTCTGCAGTTTTTCCGCAATCTTTTCGCCAAATTCTTTTACCAGTGCCATATCCTTTTCGTCAGGTCTGCCTGCCGCCAGTGTACGGGAGAAAGAATGTTCACTGATAAAGCCTGCACCTGCAACTGTACGGAAACCGTCTTCTTCCAGAATGTTTCTCAGTTCGATCAGTGCATCGTCAAAGTTTCTGTTACCAAAAGAAACCATAGGTACAGCCAGTGCACCATTGCCCTTTACTTTGCCTGTCAGATAAGGCAGCAGCACGTTAGGTACACGCCCCGCAATAACGGGTGTACCGAATACTACTACGTCACCTTCGCCGAATACTGCCTCTTCTTCTCTTACCTTAGGCAATGTAAAATCATATACTTCTACAGCCAAGCCCAATTTTGCCGCCAGTGCTTCCGCTGTTCCTGTCACTACTTTTTTTGTACCGCCTGTAGGGCTGAAATAAACCGCCCATACCTTTTTCAGTTCCATATGTATGAACCTCCTTCACTCTCATAAAACATAAAAAAGCAAACTTTTTTTCATCATACCCTATTTCCTGTTGTTTTTCAACTACAGAAAAAGCCTTGAGCATTGCTCAAGACTTTTTCCTTAATGGAATACTTCCATCGTATCCCATGCATCACCGATTTTTTCCACAGTCTGTGTTTCGACCATTTCATTCATTCTTGCTTCTGCGTAGCTTGCCTGCACCTGACGGCGATACTGCTCCCGTGCCAGTTCTTCTGTTTCTGCATCTGTCGGCACTGTTTTTTCTGCAACCTTAATTACAAAATACTGTTCGCCCATCTGCAGAGGGCCAGCCACTTCTCCCGCTTCTATAGGCTCTGTCAGCCCGAAGCTCATCAGCAGATAGCTCTGCTGCATGGTTCTTTCACCGTTTTCTTCGCCTGTCTGTGCCGCAGGGTCAATGTCATATTCCTTGAATAAGGCTGTAAAGTCCTCTCCTGCCTTTGCACGCTCTGTCGCTTCTGCCGCCTTTTCGGCATCATCCAGCAGAATACTCTGCACCCGTACGGTTGTATATTCTTCCTTGATGGCTTCTTTGTTTTCCGCATAATAGCCCGCAAGGTCTTCTTCATCAATATCGCACTCTGCCGCAATTTCATTCTGCACCAGAGAAAACAGATAAGAATCCTCCATCAATGGCAGCAAACTGCTTTCATCTACGCCCATTTTTGCAAGATCCGCCGCAGGCACGGTTTCCAGAAACTGTGCAGTTGCCTCTTTCGCTTCCGCTTTCTGTTCTTCCGTCATTGTGATATTGTTTTCCGCCGCATATGCCTTTGCCGCAATCACGCTCTGAATCGTACTGATGGTACGTTCTTCCACCAGTTCATCCGCTGTCTGTCCGTCAAAGTCCATTGTCCAGACTTCTTCTCCCGCCATCGCCAGAAAACTCTGTGTGGTGGTATACAGATAGATCATATACTGAGATTTCATAATCTCCTGTTCATTTATTTTCAAAACTGCTTCATCCGTAAATGTGCTGCCGCCGCACGCTGTCAGACTCAACAGCACAAACAGCAGTAAAGAAAGCAGCCTTTTTCCTGTTCGTTTCAAAAAAACACCTTCTTTCAAATTTTATCCATTTTCTGTATTCTTTTCTCCCTGCAGGGCTTTCAATGCATTCCTTGCCAGAAGCAAGGGCTGTTTTGCTTCCTCTCTGTCAGGCTTTACCGTCAGATAAGGTACTGCCCCCGCCGTAAA
>CALASU010000109.1 GCA_937888765.1 uncultured Clostridia bacterium
GCTACCACAGCAAAGCTCTTGCCTGCCGCACCCGCTCTTGCCGCTTCGATACTTGCATTGATGGCAAGCATACCTGTCTGCTTGGATACGTTGCTGATCAGGCTCATAATATCCTGCATCTTATCAGCATATACACGCAGATCCGCCATTTCTCTGCCTACCATTTCACTGGATTCTTCGGAAATGCGTACCTGTTCGAGCAGCTGTCCCATGACAGCCGTACCATCAGCCAGTTTTTCTTCTGCCGTATGGATATCCTGCATGATAGAAGCAACCGATTCTTCCATCTGCTGAATGTGCTTGTTGATGTTATCTGTAAACTGTTCCTGTATGCGAATAGCATCTGCCGCTTCGCCTGCACCTGTTACCAGATCCTGCATGACATCACCTGTACGGTTGATCTGCCCTTTTAACAGATCCGTTTCTTTTCCCGCAACCGTAATATTTTCGGAAATATACTGTGTCAGTTCCAGAACGCTTGTCAGCAGCTTCTGGGACTGGTTCTTTTCTTCTTCTGCTTTTTCAAAGTTTGCATTGTTGATCTTGAAGATTTTCCCCATAGACAGACACGCAAACACTGTGGTCAGGAAAATACACATCAGCATGATTTCGGCATTGGTAATGCTTTTTGCATCTAATGTACCGATATTGTGCTTATGTACCACCAGTATCGCATTGATCAGCAACGCACTGCCGCCTATGGCAACTGAAAACTTGATATCGCCGTATACAATAAATACCGAGAAGAATACGATGATAAAACAGAATGTCAGATCCGTCGTCGTCGTAAACATCAGATAGCCATACATAACGATAAAGCTGATACTGTTGATATATCGAATCAGTTTCGATTCCTTTTTCATAAAGTATATTATCAATGTAATGATCGGCGGCAGCATTGCCGAAATCCCGATCGGCAGATACGACGCAAGGGTTCTTGCCTCTTTCAGTACTTCAATATAAAATGCAACGGCAATACAGCTGTTCATAATAAACATACCGATCAAAGCAGTTTTATTCCGGCTCTGTTCTGCATATATGACATTTGATAAATCTTTCTTATCCCCCATAATACTCAACCCCTTTTTTGTACAGGTTCATTCATTCGTATGTATAAAATATAGCAAAAAAAGATATATTTTTCAAGATATTCTCTGATTTTTGCAAAATATCATACGCACTTTATACAATTTCTTTCATGTATATCAAAAATTTTCAGTGTTTTGCATACATTCTACGAACCTCCGATTCTAAACCTGCCTCCTCCGCTTTTTCTCCCCACCCTTATTGTATACCGTATACGTACTTGACAAAATCCGCTTCTGTGTTATCCTAGAAGAATATGAAATACCAAGAGAAAAGAGGTTTAGATATATGAGTAAGACATATATTCCTGCGGGCTATCAGTCCGTATTGACACTGTATGAAACACAGAACGCCATCGGCGTCATCCACCATGCTTTTGAAGAACATCTGGGCCAGACACTGAATCTGAAACGTGTATCTGCTCCTCTGTTCGTTGACCCCGCAACAGGTCTGAATGACAACCTGAGCGGCGTAGAACGTCCCGTTAGCTTTGAAATCCCCGCTACAGGCACAACAGCAGAGGTTGTACACTCTCTGGCAAAATGGAAACGTATGGCACTGTACCGCTACGATTTCCGCCCCGGTAAAGGTCTGTTTACAGATATGAATGCCATCCGCCGTGATGAAACACTGGATAACCTGCATTCCATCTATGTAGACCAGTGGGACTGGGAAAGAGTGATCACACCCGAAAAGAGAAACATTCAGGAACTGAAATTCACAGTACAGGGTATCGTTCTGGCAATCTGCGACACACTGGAAGTGGTTAAGAAAAAAT
>CALASU010000110.1 GCA_937888765.1 uncultured Clostridia bacterium
AGAAAGATACTCTGGAATGGATCAGAGCAACATACGGCGATTCCGTAAAGGTTGGCGCAGGTAACGTTGTAGACGCAGAAGGCTTCCGTTTCCTGGCAGAATGCGGCGCAGACTTTGT
Source organism: uncultured Clostridia bacterium (assembly GCA_937888765.1). GTDB lineage: Bacteria > Bacillota > Clostridia > Lachnospirales > Anaerotignaceae > Anaerotignum_A. Next base: position 119 of record CALASU010000110.1, read on the forward strand.
TAAAGTAGGTATCGGCGGCGGTTCTATCTGTATCACAAGAGAACAGAAAGGTATCGGTCGTGGTCAGGCTTCCGCTGTTATTGAAGTAGCACAGGCAAGAGATGAATACTTCAAAGAAACAGGTATTTATGTACCTATCTGCTCTGACGGTGGTATTGTATACGACTATCACATGACACTGGCTCTGGCTATGGGTGCTGACTTTATCATGCTGGGCAGATACTTCGCGCGTTTCGATGAATCTCCCACAAACAAAGTAAACATCAACGGCACATACATGAAAGAATACTGGGGCGAAGGCTCTGCAAGAGCAAGAAACTGGCAGAGATACGACATGGGCGGCGACTCCAAGCTGTCCTTTGAAGAAGGCGTAGACTCTTACGTTCCTTACGCAGGTAATCTGCATGACAACGTAGGTCTGTCCCTGAAGAAAGTAAAATCCACAATGTGTAACTGTGGTGTACTGTCTATCCCCGAACTGCAGGAAAAAGCGAAGATCACAGTGATCTCCACAACTTCCCTGGTAGAAGGCGGCGCACATGACGTACTGCTGAAAGACAGCCCTCAGATCAAATAATTTTTTGAACCTTCAACAGCCTTCCGAAACGGAAGGCTGTTTTCATGGGAGTTCGAGTTTTTAATTATATTTTAATGAAAGGAGCTGTTCGGAAAATGGAACAGAATAAAATGGGCGTTATGCCGGTCAATAAACTGCTGATCAGCATGTCCCTGCCTATGATGGCTTCTATGATGGTGCAGGCATTGTATAATATTATTGACAGTATGTTCGTAGCACAGCTGAGCGAAAATGCACTGACAGCCGTTTCTCTGGCGTTCCCTGCACAGAACCTGATGATTGCTGTGGCAGCAGGTACGGGCGTTGGTATGAATGCGCTGATTTCCCGTTCTCTGGGGGAAGGCAACAGAGAGCGTGCCAATCTGATTGCCAACAACGGTATCATACTGCTGTTTTTGAGTGCTGTTGTCTGCGGTATACTGAGTGTGTTCGGCAGCAGACTTTTCTTCAGCTTACAGACAACAGATGCCGAAATCATTCAGTATGGTACGGAGTATTTACAGCTTGCAGGCGGTATTTCCTTCGGGATTTATTTGCAGTTTGCGTTTGAACGTATCCTGCAATCCACAGGGCGTACCTTCTACAGCATGATTGCACAGGGGGTAGGGGCAATTACCAATATCATCCTTGATCCTATCATGATTTTTGGCTGGTTCGGCTGTCCTGCCATGGGTATCAGAGGGGCGGCACTGGCGACGATTGTGGGGCAGTTCTTTGGTGCAGGGATTGCATTCTGGTTCAATCACAAGAAAAACCATGACATTGTTATCAATCCCAAAAAATATTTCCTGAACGGACATGCGGTAAAAAGCATTTATGCCATTGGTATCCCTTCGATTTGTATGGCATCCATCGGCTCTATTATGACATTCGGTATGAATAAGATTCTGATTGCCTTTTCTTCCACAGCGGCAGCGGTATTCGGCGTATACTTCAAATTACAGAGCTTTATCTTTATGCCTGTATTCGGTATGAATAACGGTATGGTGCCGATCATCGGCTTTAACTACGGTGCAAGAAAGCCTGACCGCCTGATGCAGACAATGCGTCTGGCAACGGTATATGCGATGACGCTGATGACACTGGGCTGCATTGTTTTCTGGACACTGACACCACAGCTTCTGGGCATTTTTAACGCATCCGAGCAGATGCTGGCAATAGGGATTCCTGCACTGCGTCTGATCAGTCTGTCCTTCCTGATGGCAGGGTTCAATATCATTCGTATTTCTACCATGCAGGCACTGGGACATGGTGTTATCAGTCTGGTAATTTCTGTTATGCGTCAGCTGGTAGTATTGCTTCCCTGTGCATTTGTCTTCTCCCGCGTCTGGGGGCTGAATGCGACATGGGCGGCGTTCCCTATCGCAGAGATTGCGGCACTGATGGTAACGGTTTTCTTCTTCCGCAAGGTATATAAAAATGAAATTCAGCCTTTGTTTGATGAACACGAAGCACATAACGTACAGGCATAAAGAAAAGCAGGTAAGCGAAAAAACGCTTACCTGCTTTTTTATTCCTCGGGAGAAACCATCAGCGCGAAGTCGAGCCATTCCGCAACCATGTTGTAGAGCTTGTCCTCATCCTGCAAGGCTTCCAGTGTATCCTCGTCGCTTTCAAATGTCAGCATATGTCTGCCGTATTCGTCATAGAAGTCTGCCTGCCAGTCTTCCTGTACACGGCGGTATTTTTTGAGGTAGTACACGATTTCTTCTGTATTGGTATATCTGTATTTATCGTGAATCATGGGAAATCTCCTTTCGGTGTTTTTTTATTATTATACCATAGCAGTCAAAAGACGCAAGGGTATGATTTTATGGGAAAAAAGACATACTGTTAAGAGATTTTTACTTGCTTTTACAGAATCGGTGTGATAAAATACTGCACATAATAAAAAAGCATCTCCAATAAAAGGGAGTAGCTGACGCGAAAGCGTTGTCAGTGTTCGTCATCTCGGTGTTCTGACACCCGGGCACTGTCCGAATAGAACGGCAAAAGCCGGCTATGGAAGCAAGACTTTTATTGCACGAGTAAAATGAGTATATTTTATTGGTGCAATGGAAGTCTTTTTTGTTGTTCTATGGCAGAAAATGGAAAACAGGAAAGGAGAAATGGATATGGAACAGCTTTGGAAAAAGAGCAAAGACGAATTATTTGAGCTGTATGAAAGTAGCGGACAGGGCTTAAGCAGCAGCGAAGCGGCGGCTCGTCTGGAAAAATACGGCGAGAACAAATTGCAGGAGGGCAAACGGAAAGGCGTTTTGCAGGTGTTTGCAGAACAGTTTGCCGATCTGCTGGTTGTGATTCTGATTATTGCGGCGATCATTTCCGCTATGACAGGCGGTATTGAGGGTACTGTCGTTATCATTGCAGTACTGATTATGAATGCGATTCTGGGTACTGTGCAGCATTTCAAAGCACAGAAATCTCTGGACAGCCTGAAAGCGATGTCTGCACCTGTAGCAAGGGTGATCCGAAACGGTGACAAAATGGAGGTTTCCTCTATCGAAATTGTGCCGGGGGATATCCTGCTTCTGGAAGCGGGGGACGTTGCAGCGGCTGACGGTCGTATTCTGGAAAACTATTCCCTGCAGGTCAATGAAAGTGCATTGACAGGGGAATCCGAAAACGTCAATAAAATTGAGGAACCCATTGCGAAAGAAGAACTCCCTCTGGGCGACAGACTGAATATGGTTTACAGCGGCTCTCTGGTATCTTATGGCCGTGCGGTGGTGCTGGTAACAGGTACAGGGATGGAAACAGAAATGGGTAAGATTGCCCATCTGATGGAATCCGCGCAGGAAAAAACAACACCTCTGCAGAAAAGTCTGGATGACTTCTCCAAAAAGCTGTCCATTATCATTCTGGTCATCTGTGCCATCGTGTTCGGTCTGGGGCTGTGGAGAGGTATGACTCTGGCAGATTCCCTGATGTTTGCCGTGGCTCTGGCAGTAGCGGCGATTCCCGAAGCGCTCAGCTCTATCGTAACAATCGGGCTGGCAATCGGTACACAGAAAATGGCAAAAGAAAATGCCATCATCAAAAAACTGCGTGCGGTAGAATCTCTTGGCTCTGTTTCTGTTATCTGCTCCGATAAAACAGGTACACTGACACAGAACCGCATGACTGTACAGAAAGCATTTACCATTGGCAGAGTATGGGATGCGGAAAATGCAGATGCAGAGGAATCTCCTCTGAAAGAACTGATTCAGAACAGCGTGCTTTGTAATGACGGTGTCATCAACGGCGAAGCACAGGTTGGCGACCCTACAGAAACAGCTCTGCTGATGTTCTGCAGAAAAGCGGGCAGCACAGAAAGCGAAGTGCGTTTTGCGTATCCCCGTCTGAAGGAAATTCCTTTTGACTCTGACAGAAAACTGATGAGTACACTGCACCAGATCGACGGCAGATATATGCTGCTGACAAAGGGTGCGCCCGATGTACTGCTGACACGCTGTGTATCCGTAAAAACACCCGAAGGCATTGTGCCTATGAATGATGAGCTTCACAGAACGATTCAGGAACAGAATGCGGCATTCTCTTCTCAGGGTCTGCGTGTACTGGCGTTTGCAGAAAAACAGATGCAGATTGACAGAAGTCTGGATCTGGGAGATGAAGAACAGCTTACCTTTGTGGGTCTGATCGCGATGATGGACCCTCCTCGTGTGGAATCTGCGGCAGCAGTTGCAGACTGCCGCCGTGCGGGTATCCGTCCTGTTATGATTACAGGCGACCATAAGGTAACAGCTTCTGCGATTGCGAAACAGATCGGTATTCTGCAGGAGGGGGACAGAGCGGTAGAAGGCTCTGAACTGGAACACATGACAGATGAAGAACTGAAAAAGGTTGTCAAGGACATTTCCGTGTATGCCCGTGTATCTCCCGAACACAAAATCCGTATTGTGCGTGCATGGCAGGAAAACGGCCATATCGCGGCAATGACAGGTGACGGTGTAAACGATGCCCCTGCGCTGAAGCAGGCAGACATCGGTATTGCAATGGGTATCACAGGTACAGAAGTATCCAAGGATGCGGCGGCAATGATCCTGACAGACGATAACTTTGCAACCATCGTAAAAGCGGTAGCAAACGGCAGAAACGTATATACCAATATCAAGAACTCCATTCAGTTCCTGCTCAGCGGTAATCTTGCGGGTATTCTGGTGGTTGTATTCACATCCCTGATGGGTCTGCCCCTGCCTTTTACAGCGGTTCAGCTGCTGTTTATCAACCTGCTGACAGACAGCTTACCTGCACTGGCAGTCAATATGGAACAGCCTACAGGCGATCTGCTGAACAGAAAACCCAGAGATCCCAAGGAAAGCATCCTGACAAAGGACTTCATGGAAAACCTTGTGATTCAGGGCGGTCTGATTGCAGTTGTGACAATGCTGGGCTTCTATACAGGTCTGGCAGTGAACGATGCAATGGCTTGTACAATGGCATTTGCAACATTGTGTCTGGCGCGTCTGTTCCATGGCTTCAACTG
>CALASU010000111.1 GCA_937888765.1 uncultured Clostridia bacterium
TTTTATTTTTTTCCTCAAAATCCCGCCTATTATATCCCCCCGCCGCATCCTTTGGCTTAAACATCCCTGCCATATCGTTATACATTTTCGCCTTTTCCCGATCCCCAAGCCTGTCATAGCAGACACAAAGCTGTATACACGGCAGATACCCATAGCAATCTTCCTGTATAAATGCCCCGCTTTCCATTCGTTTTTCCGCATGCAGTGCATTTTCATACCAGAAAGCCGCCTGTTTCCATTCCTCTTTCCGAAAAAAGAAATTTCCAAGCTCACAGCAAAGCTCTCCACTCGGCGGCGCAAACGTCAGTCCCTGCAGCAATGCCGCAATCGCTTCTTTTTCTTCTTCCAGTTCTATCAGACAGTAATACAGAAAACGACACGCTTCTATTTTATTTTCCACCCACGCCGCAGGGTTCTGTAAAAACTTCCAGAAATAAATGACCGCCTTCGCATAGTTCCCATGATAATAGCATTCTCTGGCAAAATAAAACATTTCTCTGGCATCCAGCTTTACGCCCTCTGCAAGCATTGTTTCATAAATTTCCAGATTGCGTCTGGAATAGGGCTTTTCCTCTTTTCGATGCTCTATATGCACATCCCGATGCAAAACCGTTCCGAACGGCGGAATCACTTCATGCACCCGTCCCACCCATTTCGCCTGCGGGCAGTTTCGCAGAATCCGCTCCCGCTCATAGGAAAATGTTACCTTTCCCTCTGTATCAAATGCCGCATCATATGGCAGCATCACACAATCTGCCTGTATTTCAGAAAGTTCTTCTTTTAAAGCAAGCAGCTTTTCTTTTTCTTTCGCAGGAAGCACATCATCCGCATCCATCCACAGGAGATATTCCTTGGACGCCTTTGCAAAGGCAAAATTTCTTGCCGCCGAAAAATCAGCTTTCCACGGCATTTCATATATTTTTTCCGTAAATCCTGCCGCTATTTCTCTGGTTCGATCCATAGAACCTGTATCCACAATGATCATTTCATCCACTGCATCGGCAACACTTTCCAGACATCGCCCCAACACCTTTTCCTCATCCCGCACGATCATGCACAAACTCAGCGCAGCCATCTCAATCCCTCCACAGGCAGATACTGCAGTGTATGCTGTAACAGCGAAAAGTGTACCTTATACCCTTACATAGAAAAAAACGCCCCCAACCGACAAAATTCTTTTTCTGCCGATCGGAAGCGTTTTTATTGTTTGTTGTTTAATCTTCCAATGCTCTGCGCATTCTCTGCAGCATGTTTTCTCTTTCCAAAGGTTTATAAATAAAGCCCTTCGTACCGATGCTCTCTGCTTCTTCGATTGTGTCATCATATGCCAGAGAAGAAACCATCACAATACGCGCATCTGCGTGTTTGCTCAGGATTTCCTTTGCAGCTTCCAAGCCATCCATACCGGGCATAACAATATCCATTGTTACCAGATCGGGCTGAAATTCTTCATATGCTCCGATTGCTTCTTCCCCGCTGCGGCAATACATTACAATTTCAAACTCTGTATCCTGCAGCAGTTTTCTCATACTCATGTATACAATTTTTGAATCATCTACAATCATCAGCTTCTTAGCCAAAACCATTCACTCCTTCGTCTGTAACAGACTGTATTTTTATCGTTTTTTATCGTTATATTATTTCGCTGCCAGCATCAGCTTATCCTGCAAAAACATAGCAGGTTTGTGGCATTCACTCTTAAAACAGGAAATAATCAGAGAATCTGTTCCGCCATTTTCAGGAAGGAAATATCCTTCTGCAAAACCCGGACAATGGAACTTTGCAGACACCTTAACTGCCCTGAAAATTGCCGCTACAATATGTCCGCATACAACATTGAAGAATTCCTTTGCACATTCCACAACGTCCTCATGATCTTCTACAGTTTCCTCCAGCATATTGTCTGCAATTTTCTGTAATAACGCTTCTTCTGCACAAAACACAAGACGAATCTTATAATCCCCGTCCAGTGTTGTATACACTGTAGACAGGTTTTCTTTTGAAAATGTCTTTACTCTTGAGCATTCCGTGTCTACCTTTGCAAACTGCCAAAGGTATTCCTGCATCACGTTTTCAATCGCCACATGTACATTTTCTTCGCCTGTAGCGTACCTCTCCTGCATACAATCGCCTCCTTTTCTTCTGAATTTTAATGATATTATCCTAGTATATCAATAAACTATCAATTCGTCATCCTGTACATGGATATGGCAGCCAAAAGTCATCTGGTCGATTGTACGCCATCTTTCCCCGCAATGAATCTTTGTCATAGGGTAAATGGTGTCGCATACAACCTTACATTTTGCAATATCGACTTCTTTCTGCTCCAGTTCATCCAGCTGCTTCTGGATACGTTCTTTTCTCATCCCCAGAACGGATTTCTGCAGACGCAGCTTCGCCAGTACGGATGCACGTTCTCTGGCACGATTTTCGTCTTCAATAAGCCCCTCTACATCCAGATAACGGATATTACGGTCTGTTGTTTCTTCGTCTTTCAGTACTTCCTTCAGGTTTGTTTCCAGTTCTTCTTTCTGCTGCTTCAGCATAGGATATTCGCCGATTGTCAGCTCTGTCAGTCGTTCAGAACGGCAGCCGATTACTGTCGCACTGATTGTATTTGTTGCAATCAGCTTACCGCCGATGATTGTACCACGACCGGAACGTACAATGATCGCATTATCACTGTATACAGAGGATGTGATCACACTGCTGGTTTCCACCTTATCCCCTGCATATACGATACAGTTTTCCAGATACTGCGCAGAAACAGACTGCTGAGAACGGATCACAGCACGGTCATCGCCCAATACACCTTTACGGATAGAAATATTGCCGCCTGCTTCCAGAACCGCACCTTCTACCAGACCATCGACTACAATATGCCCTTTTGCTCTGACAACAAAGCCATTCTTTACATCGCCCGTAATATGTACATCGCCGGGGAAATCAATATTCCCAACAGCATAGTCCACGTCCCCCATTACCTGGAACAGAGGCTGTACACAGAAACGATCGTTGCGATACAGTAAGTTCCCTTCCATTGCCGCCAGAAGCTTATCCTTTTCTTCACTCAGCTTTGTATTTACACCGCCGAGCAGCTTGGGAGGCTTACCGTCTTTTGCAGGAATTTCCGTACCTGTTACTTTCATACCAGCCACACCCTGCGTGGGAGGAAATGCTTCACAAAGTATGTCATCTTCTTTCACTACCTGCATATTCACTCTGGAATGGTAATCCACATTCCCAAATGCGTCTACACCAAATGTATTCTGCAGCTCTCTGGGGTATTTTTCTTCTACCCAGCCGTCTTCACCGGGAACTGCGGGCAGACCTCTTGCAATGATGATTGGCTCAAAATAAACAGGTTCTCTCGCAAGCTGTTCAAGTTTCTTTTCATCAACACCATATACAATAGATTCCGCAGTCAGCACTTCAATCAGTTCTTCATACCCCAAAGGCTCCCCATTCCCATTGGGAGGAAACAGCACAATCCAGGCAGCCATAGCACCTTTCGGAATATAGAGCACTGCGTCTGCATCCAGATCCGGAACGGGAGGCAGTGTTTCGATAATTTCCTCTGATGCGTTTTTCGCCTTTTCTTCTTTGGGATGCACCAGACGATGGCGTTTTTTTGCTTCCATCATCAGCTTTACGCCCATTCTCTGTTTTTCCGAATCCAGGCTTACTGTATCCATAGGTACAGGTTCATCCTCGGGTTTTTCCAATACCAAATACAGCCCGTCATAAGGATTTACTACCCATGCAGGTGTATATTCTCTCCACAATGTATATAACAAGCTCTGTTCAGAAATATGAAGCACACCTCGTCCCTCAGGAATCACAGGCTGATACAGTTCTTCCAGTTCTTCTGCGACATCCTGTACTGCTTCTTCATGATGTTCTTCCTGTTCATGTCCATATTTTTTTCTGATACGTTCAAAGAATCCCATCTTGTGAGTAGTTTCTTCTGTTGTTGTATGTGTGTTTTGATTCTGATCCAGCTTAAACGCCCCCTATCTCTCAAAATACTTTTGTCTATATTGTATCATAAAACCAAAATATTCACAAGATTACACAATGCGGCACAAAAATATTTATTGATTTTTTCCAAAAAATATAGCAAAAAACAGAAATTTTGCATTATTTTTCGTTTATTTTTCCCTTGTTTATTGTATACAGTTTTCATATACACATTCTTTTTCCTGTTTATACAGACATCCCCTCTTTTTCCCCAAAAAGGAGCCTGCCTGTCAGCAAGCCCCTCTTTCCTCTTCTGCTTTCTCTGTGTTTTATGCCTGTTCACAGACTGTGTCCAGTACCAGCTTAAACGCACCATATACCCCTGCATCATTACCTAATACCGCCAGTACAATTTCTGTAGGCGCACATGCATGGAATGCATATTTTTCAAAATAGTTTCTTGCGCCTGTAATCAAAGGTTCTCCTGCTTTGCTCACGCCGCCGCCCAGAACAATCACTTCAGGATCGACCACACAGCAGACATTTGCCAGAAACAGCCCCATATATCTATATACCTGTTCCAGAATTTCACAGGCCGCCGCATCGCCTCTTTCCGCCGCCGCAAAAATATCCTTAGCTTCCGGATTTTCCAAAGTCAACAAAGTACTTTCTCCTGTATATTCCCGCAGATACTTCTTTGCCAGTCTTACAATCCCTGTTGCAGAACAATACTGCTCCGCACAGCCATAGCCGCCGCAGTTGCACTGATCTTCTTCCATCGGGTTCAGCTTGCTGTGGCCGATTTCGCCGCCTGCACCATGTGCCCCGTTGATGATCTTTCCGTCAATCACAACACCGCCGCCGATGCCTGTTCCCAATGTCGCCAGAACCATATCACGATATCCCTGTCCGCTGCCTTTCCAGCATTCGCCCAGTGCCGCCACATTGGCATCATTTCCTGCCTTTACAGCAAATCCTGTCAATGCAGACAGCTCCTCATGGAGATTGATTACCCCCCAGCCCAGATTGATGCATTTATTGACAATGCCATCTTCGCTGACAGGTCCGGGAACCCCTACCCCAATACCAAGAATCGTTTCCTTTGCAATGCTTTCTTTTTCCAGAAATGCCTGTATGGAAACCGCAATATCGGGAAGGATTGCCTCGCCCGCATTTTCCGTATTTGTCGGAATCTCCCACTTATGCAGGAGGTTGCCTGTTTCTTCAAAGAATGCCAGTTTGACAGTTGTTCCGCCAATATCTACACCAAATCCATATCTCATATCTATACCGCCTTTCTCTTTCTGCGCTTTTTTTATTTTCTTTTCTTCTCCGGCTGTCCCCTTTTTATGCGTTTATTATAGCCCGAAAATGAAAAAAAGACAACAGCGAGCCGAAGCCCACTGCTGCCCATGCATTGCATGTAAAAATATGTCTTTGACAAATAAATCCACATCCTCCCCCAAGAGGCATCATGCTTTGTCCGAGAGTCTAAAGAAATTTAAAAAATCTTATTTGCAGAAACGCATCATCATGGAAGCAACCTGTGCTCTTGTTGCATTCCCTTTAGGATCCAGTTTGCCATCTGTATCACCGCTGATGATACCGTTTTCAACAGCCCATTTCATGGCAACCTTTGCATAATCGCTGATTTCGCCTGCATCGCTGTGTGTCAGGTCTGCACCGTTTGCATCGGGCGCACCTGCGAAACGATACAGCATCATAGCCAACTGTTCACGCGTTACTTTGTCGTCAGGACCGAACTAACCATCACCGTAACCGCTGATGATACCGTTTTCTGCTGCCCATGCAACTGCGTTTTCATAGTACTGACCGTTTACATCTGTAAAGTCTGCGGGAGCTTCTGCATCGGGGTTGTTAGCCAGATTGTGCAGTACCACCGCCAGCATACCTCTCGTCATATCGCCGTTAGGTGTAAATGTATCTGCGGATGTACCGCCGAACAGTTCATAGCTGCTTGCAAAGTCAACTGCACTTTTGAACCAGTCGCCTCTGGAAACGTCATCGAAATCCTTGCTGTTGTCAACGAATTTCAGTGTTGTACCGTCAGCTACTGTCAGTGTTACGCCGTCATCGCCTACTACAACATCTCTTACGATTGTTTCTGTACCATCAGGATTTACCACAACCGCTACTGTACCTGCGGAAGCACCATCCAGAGGGATTGTGATTGTTGCTTCATCTGCACCGTCGCCAGTATTGATCGTCAGAGCAGGAGCATCATCGCTGTCATCTTCTACATCCACTTCAACAGGCAGAGTCACAACACCGTTTTCGTCAGCTGTATCGTTGGATACTGTTACATCTGTTGTTGTACCTTCTGCATCAGTTTCTGTTGTTACTGTTGTACCGTCAGCTGTTGTAACTGTTTCTGTTACGGAACCGTCTGTATTTTCCACAGTTTCTGTAACTGTACCGTCTGTTGTTGTTTCTGTTGTTGTCACTGTACCGTCAGCCGCTTCTACAGTTTCTGTTTTGTTGCCTTCTGCGTCAGTTTCTGTTGTTGTCACTGTACCGTCTTTCTTTGTTTCTACTACTGTTGTAGAACCGTCTGTTTCTTTTGTTATTTCTGTTACAGTACCGTTTTTATCTGTAGTAGTTGTTGTTATAGAACCGTCGCTGTTTGTTGTTGTTTCTGTTTTGTTGGATGCGGAGGGTTTGGAAGAACCGCCGCCACCGGAGGAAGAACCGCCGCTGGATTTTTTCGTAAATGTCGCTTCTACCGTTACATTACTTTCAGGCATTTCAAATTTATCATTCGTCACTGTTACAGAATTTCCTTCTGTATCTGTTACTTTCCATGCAGAAAATTTATAACCGCTGTTAGGTGTTGCTGTCAGTGTTACTGTGTCGCCCGCTTTTGCTTCTGTGACATCAGCTGTAATTGTACCGCCTGCTGCTGTTTTTACAGTTACAGTATATGTTTTTTCTGTAGGTGTTTCAGGTGCTGTTGCTTCAAATGCTTTATATTTAAAGTTCAGTGTCAAAACCTCGCCTTCTTCACCCAGTTTGATGTAACGGCTTACTCCTGTTTCTGCTTCTTCTACTTTCACATAGATAATAAATGTATCTTCTGCTACTTCTTCTGCTTCTGGCAGTTTTTCAAAGTCTTTGTTGTCTTTGCTGTAATATACATCTGTCAGTTCTTCCAATGTGATTGCGATACCTAACCATGTACCTTTTTCACCTGCTGGATTTTCATCAGCTTCCAGCTCTGCATTTTCATTTGCTGTTGCTGTGATTGTGATTTCGCCATTCTCGATGTTGCCTGCTTCTACAGTAAATTTGTTGTCATTTACCTGTTCCTGTTTCAGATTCAGGTCATGTCTTGCTTTTACACCGATTTTTTCGATTTTCACTGCGAATTCTGCTCCATCACCAGTTGTTTCTTCCAAAACAGCCATTGTTTCTTCCGCCAGTGCTGTCACGGGCATCATGCCTGTTACCATAGCCCCTGCCATGACCATAACCAGATACTTCTTGTATTTCATATCATATTACCCCTTTCTTCTTGGATACCATGTATAATTTTTCTCGGTTTTTATCAAAAAGCGTACTTTTTGGCAGTTTCGGAGAAAAAGAAAAAAGGGGGGCTTTATTGGGCAATATATCACAAAAACAGTATTGAAAACAGCAAGTATTTATGTTATCTTGGTATGTAATGGTTGACTATCAAAAGGTACACTTTTTGATAGTTATTTTTTTGCTATTTTTCCTTCCCTATATACTTTCAGCCGCCTGTAAAATGTAGCAGGGCGCAGTCCCGTCTGCTCCAGAGCCGTATCAAAATCAATTTCCTTTCGTTCCCACGCCGCTACTATTTTATCGAAATTCGTCGGAAGCTCCACCTGCGGTCTTCCAAATTTCACACCTCTTGCTTTTGCCGCCGCAATCCCCTCCTTCTGTCGCTTGTGTATTGCTTCCCGCTCATTCTGTGCCGCAAAGGACAATATCTGCAATACTAAATCCGCAATAAATGTTCCCATCAGATCCTTCCCCTTTCTCGTATCCAATAGCGGCATATCCAGCACCACAATATCCACACTGATCTCCTTCGTCAGCCGCCGCCATTCTTCCTGTATCTCCTCATAATTCCGTCCCAATCTGTCAATACTCAGCACATACACCGTATCTCCCTCCCTTAGCCGCCGCACCATCCGCTGATATGCAAGACGTTTAAAATCTTTTCCGGACTGCCGGTCCTCGTAAATACATTCTTCTGTCAGACCCGCCTGTTCCATTTCACATCTCTGCCTGTCACTGTTCTGCTCTGCACTTGATACCCTGATATACCCATATGCTTTTCCCATATATGACTGCCTCCTTATCCGTTCCCCCCTTCCCTTATTATTTTCTATTTTCCCTTTTGCTATAAAAAAAGACGATAAGATTACTCTTACCGCCTTAATGTATTATGTTTATGCTTATTTTTATTTCTTATTCATCATCCAGCTTTAGACACTTAGCTCAAGATGGATTTTAACAGAGCACCAAATTCTAACCCTTCGCCTCTTTGCATCAAAATGTACTCTTCGTCCTCGCCAACAACAGCGATCCCTTCCTCTAAAACAAGAGATATTTTATAGATCATTTTTCCACCTATCCCTACAGGAACCTGTGTATATGCAAAACGAACCTTACAGTCTATAATACTGCCAATATTTACCCGCTTTTCTAATAACCAATCGACAGCCTTATCAGAAGCAAAAAGATCTGTATTTTCATCCTCAATAATACCGTTTGTAAAATAAGGAGTGACTTCCGTTGCGATCGTATCCCCTACTTCCAACCCTAGCGATTTGACAACTTCGTCTTTTATCTGCCATCCTGACCATTTTTTATTAACTCTCATTCGAAGATTTACAATACGATCATTATATTTTTTAGGACGTAAATAAAACTTCTCAAAAAGATTTCCGCCTTCCCTGAGCACTTTCTCGTATGCTTCATCGAATTTTTCGGCTGTATTTTCATATTTTTCCTCTAACATGCTGTCAAACACCTCCTATGATTTTTTTATTGCATTTTTCAAAGGTTTTGTAAAATGGATACGTTTATGTTTTTTAGTTCCTGTTCATGCTTATTCTTTTTGAAACGCTCCAATTCCTCCGACAAAGGATCCTCTGCCCGCTCAAAAAGAAATTCTATTTTCTGCATAACATCTCTGTTTTTATATTCTTCCGCTATCACTACATTCTCATTCTGACGGAAAAAAACTTTTTTAATATCATCTTCGCGGTATTCCACAATATCACTCAATGTTTCGATCGCCTTTAAGCTATTGAATCCTTTTTTAGGCAAGTGAGAGCCAAACAACATCAAAAATAAAAGAATTCGCTCCTTACTCCATTCTGTCATCCATTCATGATATCTTCGTTTTTCATTTAAACATTGATACAAATTTTCTCCCGTACTTGTAAGTATATAACCTCTGTTTTCTCCTGAGTTTCTGCCTAAAACAAACCCCTGTTGCTCCATAAACAGCATCTTTTGAGTCAATTCTTCTGAAGACATGCCAAGACTTACCTCTAATTTTTTATGCGTAATTCCCGGCACACTGCGGATACCACGAACCAGAGACGAATCAACCCTATCCTGCATCACCATAGAAACCACCTTTGATTCCTGTTTTAATTCTATGCCAAAACTTTTGAGAAGGTTAGCCATTTGATAAAGGCGAATATAAGAACATTTCCGTTCAAAGTTTTCATCCTTTCGTATTCCATAACGCCAGTAATTGGACAGCAAAACATACATCTCACTAAAAGATTCTGGTAATGGCTGTACATTATTTCGGATAATCCATAAAAACATCTTACTGAATTCTTCCAACCTGTGTTCTGAAATATTTTTTTCCTCATGAACATTTTCTTTCAGCTTGGTACACAGATCAGAGAATTTCTTTTTTCGTTTCTGAAACTCCATATCCGCTTCTATTGCAGCAGACCCTGATATATTGATCGCCAGTCTGCCATTTACCATGCTTAAAGTGCTCATAGAATCCCTCCTTTCTGCCCTTTTTTCACCTAAGAGCAATCCTTTTCATTGGCATAGTAAACCTTGTCCAACTTACCGAAGGGTACCCCCTCAGAAAAGTCTACTTCTATCATCATAATACATCCGCCGTGCTCCTCACAAGAACCAACGCATCCTTCTCGTTTCAGTTCTATTTTTTGAGCTTTCATATAGCTTTCCTGTTTCTGCGGCATATAAAATTTTCCGATCAAATCATTTTGCCTCCCTACTGCATTACAGCAGTTACACAGTAACGATGCTGTATGTATCGTTGCTGCCAAAGAAGACAGCCGTATATCAAAGCTATTCACAGAACGACTCCACGCAGGTACAATGAGCATGCTTGGCATAAACAGATTTGCAAGATGTATTACATACTCGCCATCGATCACATCTCTGCAGATAGCAGGAAGAATCCTGCCTACACCTTCCAGATCTATCATTGTACATTCTTTTCCCGGATCAGATAAAATTTCACAATTTTTACAGTATTGTCTCCAAACATACTCAATATCTTGTGCTCCTTCTTCCATTCCATAAAAAGTTACTGTCTTATCCTTTCCACCTAAATCAGCACTATGTATTCTTTCCTCACTCTGCATAAGAAATGGCGAGTACTTATAATGCTGTCCAAGTTCATCTCCAAATGCACTGAAGATATATATTATATTATTTCCTCTTTTACCATCCCACGCATAGTGTGTTCCTGCAAAAACCAGCATCAACCGCTTTCTTTCTGCCATATCCAACTGTTTCAGATACATTTGGATCGCATCCTTCATTCCGCTGCTCATAATAAATTCCGGAAAAACAATGATGTTAGCACCTTTTACAATCGCCTTTTTCAGCAATGCAAGTATTCGACATTTATTTTCTTCCTCCGCTTCTTCCCAATACTTTACATAAAACGGACCAGAAATGTCATCGTCTTTCTTATTTGTACTCGTTCCTGCTGATTCTATATCTGAGCCCTTCTGCGGCAATTTGTGGGATTTTCCATAAGAACAAAACTGAAAGGTCTTAAATCCAATATATGGTATACTGGCAATATATAACTTTTTATCTTCCATCTTTTCAAAACATTCATCTGCCGAAACAGGAATGATCCTGGGGATATTTTGTAACTGATTCGTCGGAATCATCAAAAGTGCCTTAAACATAGCACCTATTCTTGTTGGTCGTAAAGGAACTCTAAAAGAATCTTGTTTATCACGATGATACGCTCCACTGAAAAAAGAGGATCTTTCTTGAAAATACACCAGACAATCTCTTGTACTTTTCCCCTTATTTAGAGGTCCATATACTGTGCAGAAACAAGCCCCTTTTTCGTTCAGATCTTTTTCAATATACCAATCTATTGCTCCTAATATATGAATCATACCAATAGAAATACATACCTTTTCCTGCATTCCATCTGGGCAATCAAAAGTTTTCAGCTTGTCCAGCAACCGTTCTACAACTTCTTCAATGTCTAATCCAAGTTCCTCAAAATTTCCTTTTATCTGCGATATGATTTTTAAAATAGAATGCCACAAATCCCGAAAACTTTCAGCATATTGACTATATTCTGCATCCATTTCTAAATGTCCGATCCTTGTAATAAAAGATACATCTGTATCGCTGATATATTTTAATAGTTCACAATAACAGCTTCCCACTATTTCATACTCATCTTCTGCAGCTTGTAAAGATGCAATCAGTTCGTCCGATAAATACAATGCTATCACCCGCCTTTTTTAGATAACATCTCTCCTTTATCTGCTCAATTAAAAAATCTCTTTCCGTCTTAATCAATCTTTCTTATTCGTCGTCCAGCTTCAGTACGGACATGAATGCCTGCTGGGGTACTTCTACGTTGCCGATCTGACGCATACGTTTTTTACCCTCTTTCTGTTTTTCCAGCAGTTTCTTCTTACGGGAAATATCGCCGCCGTAGCATTTCGCCAGTACGTCCTTACGCATTGCACTGATGGTTTCTCTGGCAATGATCTTGCTGCCGATTGCCGCCTGAATGGGAATTTCAAACAGGTGTCTGGGAATTTCCTTTTTCAGCTTTTCGCACATCTTTCTGCCGCGTTCCACAGCAGAAGCTCTGTGTACGATAAAGGAGAGGGCATCCACAGGTTCTCTGTTTACCAGAATATCCAGTTTTACCAGATCACTTTCTTCATAGCCCAGAATACTGTAATCAAAGGATGCATAGCCGCGGCTTCTGGATTTCAGTACATCGAAGAAATCGTAAATGATTTCATTCAGAGGAATGTGATAAGTCAGCATGGCTCTTGTGGAATCCAGATATTCCATACTGATGTACTCCCCTCTGCGCTGCTGACACAGTTCCATGATAGGGCCAATGTAATCCTTGGGCAGCATGATTTCTGCCTTTACAATGGGTTCTTCCATTTTTTCAATACGAGCAGGGTCAGGCATATTGCTGGGGTTGGACAGATCGAAGTTTGTGCCGTCTGTCAGATACACTTTATAAATAACACTGGGTGCTGTTGTAACCAGATCCAGATTGTATTCTCTTTCCAGTCTTTCCTGAATGATTTCCAGATGCAGCAGACCAAGGAAACCACAACGGAACCCGAAGCCCAGAGCCACAGATGTTTCAGGCTCGAAGAACAGTGCCGCGTCATTCAGCTGCAGTTTTTCCAGTGCATCTCTGAGGTCGGGATATTTCGCACCATCTACAGGGAAAATACCGCAGTAAACCATAGGATTTACTTTTTTATAGCCGGGCAGTGCTTCTGCTGTAGGTCTTGCCGCTTCTGTTACTGTATCGCCTACACGTGTATCGGAAACAGTCTTGATGCTGGCTGTAAAGTAGCCTACCATACCTGCACTCAGTTCATCCGCAGGCAGGAATCTGCCTGGGCCAAATACACCTACTTCCACAACGTCAAATTCTTTGCCCGTTGCCATCATTCTTACTTTGCTGCCTTTACGGATCTTACCGTCCAGAATACGCATCAGTACGATAACCCCACGGTACTGGTCATATACAGAGTCGAATACCAGTGCTTTCAGAGGGGCATCGGGGTCGCCTGTAGGTGCAGGAATATCTGTGATGATTCTTTCCAGTACTTCTTCGATGTTGATGCCGTTCTTTGCGGAAATTTCGGGCGCATCTTCTGCGGGAATGCCAATGATGTCCTCAATTTCCTGTTTTGCCCATGCAGGGTTTGCACTGGGCAGGTCGATTTTATTGATAACAGGCAGGATTTCCAGATTGTTGTCCAGTGCCAGATATACATTTGCCAGTGTCTGCGCTTCAATGCCCTGTGCCGCATCTACGATCAGCACCGCACCTTCACAAGCCGCCAGAGAACGGGATACCTCATAGTTAAAGTCAACATGCCCGGGTGTATCAATCAGGTTGAACTGATATTCTTCGCCGTCCTGTGCCTTATAAATCAGTCGTACCGCCTGAGATTTGATTGTGATACCTCTTTCACGTTCCAGATCCATGTTGTCCAGAACCTGCTCCTGCATTTCTCTGTCTGTCAGCAGACCTGTTTTCTGGATCAATCTATCTGCTAATGTAGATTTCCCATGGTCGATATGGGCTACAATACAAAAATTACGAATGTTTTTCTGTTTGTCGTTAGACATACGCTTCCTCCTTGTATTTTCTTTCTCATTCCAATACTTAATTATAGCATATCCTCCCTGTATAAGTCAAAAAAAAGAAAACCGTGGGACGCTGTCCCACACCCTGCGAGGGGAATGATTCCCCTCGACCCCCATTTGCATCCGCATATATGCGGATGCAGTATCGG
>CALASU010000112.1 GCA_937888765.1 uncultured Clostridia bacterium
ACTTTTTATTTTGCCTTCGGCGGATAAATTCAGTTTTTTGGCAGAAACGAAGTTTCTGCATATGGGGGTCGAGGGGAATGATTCCCCTCGCAGGGAGTTTGAGGGACAGCGTCCCTCAAAAAAATAAGACAATTAGGAGGAAAAGAGATGAAAGAGCTGGCAAAGAATTTTGATCCCGCTGTTGTAGAGGAAAGACTTTACAACACATGGATGGAAAAGAAATATTTCCACACAGAAGTAGACAAAACAAAAGAACCCTTCTGCATCGTAATGCCCCCCCCGAACATCACAGGGCAGCTGCACATGGGGCACGCATTGGATAACACAATGCAGGATATCCTGATCCGTTGGAAAAGAATGGCAGGTTTTAATGCACTGTGGGTACCCGGTATTGACCATGCAAGTATTTCCACAGAACTGAAGGTTGTACAGAAAATGGCTTCCGAAGGTCTGACAAAGGAAGATGTAGGTCGTGATGGTTTCTTAGAAAGAGCCTGGGACTGGAAAGAAGAATATGGCGGTATTATTCTGAATCAGCTGCGTAAGCTGGGCTGCTCCTGTGACTGGGACAGAGTACGTTTTACAATGGACGAAGGCTGCTCCGATGCGGTTCTGGAAACATTCGTAAGACTGTATAACAAGGGTTATATCTATCGTGGCGAAAAGATCATCAACTGGTGTCCTGAATGTCAGACAACAATTTCTGACGCAGAAGTAAACCATGTGGATACAGCAGGCCACTTCTATCACATCAACTACCCCATCGTGGGCTCTGATGAAAAACTGAGACTGGCAACAACAAGACCCGAAACAATGCTGGGCGATACAGCTGTAGCGGTACATCCCGAAGATGAAAGATATCAGCATCTGATCGGCAAAACATGTATCGTTCCCGTTCTGAATAAAGAAGTACCCATCGTAGCTGACACATACGTTGACAGAGAATTCGGTACAGGTGTTGTAAAAATCACACCCGCACATGACCCTAACGACTTTGAAGTTGGTGTACGCCACAATCTGCCTCGTGTATGCGTTATGAATGATGACGGTACAATGAACGAAAAAGCCGGCAAATTTGCAGGCATGGACAGAATGGATGCAAGAAAAGCAATCGTGGAACAGCTGAAAGAAGAAGGCCATCTGGTGGAAATCGAAGATATCACACACGCAGTTGGCTGCCACGAAAGATGTAATGTTGCGATTGAACCTATGATCAAACTGCAGTGGTTTGTAAAAATGGAAGAAATGGCAAAACCCGCTATGGAAGTATACCGCAATCAGGAGCTGAGATTCGTTCCCGATCGTTTCGGTAAAATCTATATGCACTGGCTGGAAAACATCCGTGACTGGTGTATCTCCAGACAGCTGTGGTGGGGTCACAGAATCCCTGCTTACTACTGTGCAGACTGCGGTGAGATGGTAGTTTCAAAGGAAGCTGTTACAGTTTGTCCCAAGTGCGGTTGCACAAATCTGACACAGGACGAAGACACACTGGATACATGGTTCAGCTCTGCGCTGTGGCCTTTCTCTGTTCTGGGCTGGCCCAATGAAACAGAAGAAATGAAACACTTCTATCCTACAAGCACACTGATCACAGGCTATGA
Source organism: uncultured Clostridia bacterium (assembly GCA_937888765.1). Classification (GTDB taxonomy): domain Bacteria; phylum Bacillota; class Clostridia; order Lachnospirales; family Anaerotignaceae; genus Anaerotignum_A. Next base: position 1,605 of record CALASU010000112.1, read on the forward strand.
TATCATCTTCTTCTGGGTAGTAAGAATGGTATTCTCCGGTATGGAACAGGTTGGCGAACGTCCTTTCAACGATGTACTGATTCACGGTCTGATCCGTGACGATCAGGGCCGTAAGTTCTCCAAATCTCTGGGCAACGGTATCGACCCTCTGGAAGTTATCAAAAACTACGGTGCTGACCCTCTGCGTCTGATGCTGATTACAGGCAATGCACCCGGTAACGATATGCGTTTCTACTGGGAAAGACTGGAAAACTGCAGAAACTTCTGCAACAAGCTTTGGAATGCTTCCAAGTTTGTGATGATGAATATGGACGGTCAGGAAGAACCCAAGTTCCTGATGCTGACTTCTGCAGATAAATGGATTCTGTCCAAAGTGAACACACTGGCGAAAGACGTACAGGAAAACCTGAACAAATACGATCTGGGTCTGGCGGCACAGAAAGTATACGATTTCATCTGGGATGAATTCTGCGATTGGTATATTGAAATGGTAAAACCTCGTCTGTACAACAAAGAGGACAGCACAAGAGCGGCTGCACTGTGGACGCTGAAAACAGTACTCATCAATGCACTGAAGATGCTGCATCCTTTCATGCCATTCATTACAGAAGAAATCTTCCAGCACATTCAGGACACAGAAGAAAGCATCATGGTTTCTCAGTGGCCTGTGTACAGAGAAGAATGGAACTATAAGGAAAATGAAATGGAAATTGATGCAGTTAAGGAAGCGGTTAGAAATATCCGTAACATCCGTGCAGAAATGAACGTAGTACCTTCCAAGAAAGTACACGTTTATGTAGTTTCCGAAAATGCGGAAGTACGCCATATCTTCGAGCATTCTCAGGTATTCTTCAAAACACTGGCACATGCAAGTGAAGTTTCCGTACAGGCTGACAAAGCAGGTATCGGCGAAGATGCTGTTTCTGTAGTGATCAAAGATGCGACAATCTATATGCCTCTGGCTGAACTGGTTGATTTCGCAAAAGAAATCGAAAGACTGGAAAAAGAAAAGGCAAAACTGGAAAAAGAAGTAGATCGCGTTGTGAAGAAACTGGCAAATCAGGGCTTCGTAGCAAAAGCACCCGCTCACGTAATCGAAGAAGAAAAAGCAAAAGAAGAAAAATACAAAGCAATGCTGGCACAGGTAGAAGAACGTCTGGCACAGATGAAGAAATAAAAAGCAATAAAAAGGGAAGTATCGCTGAAAAGCGGTACTTCCTTTTTATGTTTCGTTTTCTAAGCCTTCAAAAAAAGCATTGATGTCTGTTTTGAAAATTTTAGAAAGAGCGACCAATTCACTGACTTTGATATTCATGCGGTTGGTTTCCAGTTTGGCATAAGTGCTTTTGGAGATATTAAGACCCATTAAATTCAGCTTTGCAATTACTTGGTCTTGTGTGAAGTTGTTCTGATAGCGTAATTTTTGGATGTTCTTTCCAATATCCATATCGGGACGTATTTTTTGCATATACATATCCTTTCTGTAAAAATAGTGGGTATGTATTGATATTACGTTCAGAATATTTTATGATGTTTCGTAATAACGAAACATTTATGCGAAAAGAAAAGAGTGTTTTATGATGGAATATTTGGAAAAAGAAACGTGTTGTTTTACAGGAAAGCGAAAGATTCCTCAAAACAGCTTAAAAGATGTGGAAGAATATTTGAGAAATGAAGTGAAACGGGCAATTTCAGAGGGATATAAGGTTTTTCTTTCAGGATTTGCAGAAGGGGTAGATTTGCTTGCCGCTCAAATTGTATCGGAAGAAAAACAAGAAAATGCAGAAATCAGATTGATTGCAATGCTGCCATATGCTTCCAGAGAAAAGGCGAAAGTGGTCCAAGAACTTTTAAAAGAAAGTGATGAAATTTGCGTAATTTCTGAAAAGAATACAAGAGATTGCTATTATAAAAGAAATCGGGCAATGATAGACAGAGCTTCTTTGGTACTTTCGATAACAAACAATGAAGAAACGGGGGAACAGGATATACAGTACGGTATGCAGAAAAGAAGGGAAAGAAAATAAGAAAAATGATACTTTTGGAGAAATAAGAGAAGTCCCTCGATCGTTTCGGGGGACTTTTTGGCTTTATAAGATTATTTCTGTTTTTTCTTTTTAGGTTTCTTTTCTTTTGGCGGTCTTGCGCCGTGATATACCTGCATGAACGGATTTGCAGACAGCTTCTGATAGGGCTGACCCTGCAGGAAAAGCTGTTCTACTTTCAATTCGTGCAGACGGGAAGGTTCCATTGCATAGGGATTTTCGGAAAGAATGACCATATCGGCGATTTTTCCTTTTTCCAGACTGCCGCGTTCCTTTTCGTCAAAGGAAGTGTAGTATCCGTTATAGGTACACATACGCAATGCCTGACGAACAGTAAGGGACTGCTCGGGATTGGAGTGATTACATGCCTTATGAATCCACTGAATCGGGTCAGGATCTGTGCAGGGGGCGTCAGAGCCTGCGCTGAGTACCAGTCTGTGCTGTGTGTAGTGTTTCAGCGGGTTCAGCTTGTTACTGCGTTCGCCGAGGATTTCCTGCAGATAGGAATCGGGTTCCTGCCGCCAGTCGATAAATGCACTCTGGACGGGCAGAAGAATATTATAATCTTCGCAGATGGCGATTCCTTCTTTTGTAGGCAGGCAGGCGTGAATGATAGCATGACGGTGGTCTTTTCTGGGGAAATCCTCCAGAGCCGCACGCAGTGCCTTTGCCGCCTGATTGAAAGCGGCATCGCCGATGGCGTGAATTTCGATCTGCATACCTGCACGGTTGGCAGATTTGCAGAAATTGGTTACGGTTTCATCATCGTAATACAATACGCCTGTGTCATCGCTGTTTTCATATGGCTGCAGCAGAGCGGCATCCATAGAGCCGAAACAGCCGTCCAGAGCCGCTTCAAAGCAGCCGCCGATGCGGTTGATTTTATGTTTTTTTGCTTTTTTCACGCTCATCGTCTGGAAATACACACGCATCTGCATACCGTTATTCAGACCCTTGGCAAACCAGTTTTCTAAGTCTACATCCAGATCCCGTGTGAAGCCGACACCGCTGACACTATGGATCATACCGATTCCTTTGGATGCCAGATGATCGACTGCCGTCTGCATGTTTTTTAGCAGCTGGGGGATAGGAATTGCACTTGTAACATAATCGGAAACGGCAAAGAATGCTTCCTGGTTCATTTCGCCCGTATCCTCGTGATAGCCACGGAGGGTATGGGCTTTTTTTCTGATTTTTTCAAGAAGTTTGCTGTTGACCACACAGGCATGTCCGTCATATTTCACGAGGAACAGCGGCTTATCGGGGCAGACTTCATCCAGCTGTTGTCTGGTTACAAGTGTGCCCTCTGCAACAGAATGAGGGGAAGCGCCGAAGCCGAGGATCAGCTTGGCATTGGACTGTGCCACATAGTCACGGAGCATCTCAAGAAGCTCTGTATTGCTTCTGGCGTCCATGACGTTTAATCCTGCATGGAAAGTTGCGAAGCTGGCGAAATGGATATGCGTATCCGCAAAGGAGGGGATCAAGGCACGCTCGCCAAGCTGTACAACGGGGGATTTCAGAAATTTTGTGGGCAGGGTATTGCCGACATAGAGGATACGCCCGTTATGCTCTACAAGATATTTTGCTACGGTATTATAGACATCACAGGTCAGAATGGTTCCTTTATAAATTTTCATAGGAAACCCCACCTTTCAAGTTTTTTTTCGAGGGACGCTGTCCCTCGAGCTCCCTGCGAGGGGGTCACCCCCTCGACCCGATTGGCAGAAACTACGTTTCTGCGAAAGAAATTTAATATCTTTGCCAAAGATAAATCTGTTGTTTGCAAAAGCGGATGCTTTTGCGTATAAGGGTGCAGGGAAATTATTTCCCTGCTGGGGGTATGGGGGCAACGCCTCCATAAAAAATCACATAGAAGGGGGAAGGATTTCGATCCAGTAGTTGTCGGGGTCGTTGATGAAGTAAATACCGAAATCGGGATTTTCAAAGCAGATACAGCCCATTTCCTTGTGCTTTCTGTATGCCGCATCATAATCCGCCGCTGTGAGTGCCAGATGGAATTCGTTTTCACCCAGATTGTAGGGTTCTTTACGATCTCTCAGCCATGTCAGTTCCAGGGTGAAGTCTGTTTTGCCGTCACCCAGATACACCAGAATCCAGCTACCGTCTTCCGCTTCCTTGCGGCGTACTTCCTTCAGACCCAGTGCTTCTTCATAGAATTTCATGCTTTTTTCCAGATCCAGTACGTTATAGTTAAAATGATTGAATGTAAACATAGGGCAAAACTCCTTTCAATTTTACTTCAAATTAGTGATGATGGTGGTGGTCGTGGTCATGGTCATGACCGCATCCGCAGTCGTGTCCGTGATGATGGTGATGGTCATGGTCGTGACCGCATCCGCAGTCATGTCCATGGTGATGATGTCCGTGGTCGTGACCGCATCCGCAGCCATGTTCGTGGTGATGATGCAGTTCTTCTTCTGCCTGTACATCTGTAATGGACTGATAACCGTTGTCTGCAAATACCATGCCGATTTTGTCTACAATCAGAACTTTCTGTTCTTCGGAGGAGGCTTTGTCGATGGCTTCCATCAGGCGGTCCATGATTTCACGCACAGAGTACATGGGGGGCAGTGCACCAAACAGATTCTGCATTGCAATTTTTCTTGTCTGCACGGGAAGTGTATCGAAAGTATTTCTTGTTTTTGCAATAAAGGCGGAGAAGAGTGCTTTCTTTTCTGCTTCGGTAGCCGCAGGCAGGTCTTCGGGCAGATTGAACTGGAACAGTTCGTCGTTCAGATCGCCGAAGAAGCATTCGCGGATAAATTCTTCTGTCATCAGTACTTTTTTGGTATCTTCGCTAAAGCCTGCAAAGGAGCCTGCTTTCTGCAGAAGTTCAAATTCTTTTTTGCCGATGGCATTTGCTTTGTCGATCACGGGTTCTACCGCCGCTTCCAGCTGTTCTTTCAGAGTATCCAGATATGCGGCTTTTTCTGTCAGTGTCAGCTCATCACCGATGAATTCGCATACTGTGTGATACAGGTCAGCGTGTGCCGCACTGCTTTCTGTCAGTTCGCCGAAGGTATAAGTCAGAGAGAACAGCAGAATCAGAGAATTGATATCGTGCAGGATGCAGGAGAAATACTCTTCGATATCCTGCAGGGCTTCAAAGAATTCTTTCAGTTCCTCATAGTAGTCGTGCAGATCTTCGTCGGAAAGTGTGTGGGGCAGAAGCATACGTTTCTGACCAATAAATTCTGCAATTTCGGGGAAATATCTGCCATACAGGGGATTGTCCTGCGGACTGCAGAAGGATGCAAAGGCTTTCAGAGATACTTCGATGAATTCCTTGCTTTCGCCTGCAAAAGCTGCCTGCAGGGAAGCGGTAACCATATCGTAAAATTTATCTCTTGCCATATGCAGAGGGATGCATTTCAAAAGCTGTCCCATATAGTTTTTCTGCTGTAACAGATTTTCTGCACCTTCCATGAATGCATGGCAGTCTGCAAAGAATAAAGACCATTCTACCTGTTTATTGGAAATACCGTCTTCTTTATATTTACGCAGGGCAACCTGATCGCTCACCTGTGTGGAGAGGATATTCCACTGGGAGAAATAGCTGTAGATGACTTCATACATTTCCAGCAGGCGTTTTTTGAGTGTCATGCAGTATTCCAGTGCTGTCAGACGATCAGCGGCATCGCCGTCGAGCAGATCTTCCAGACGGATCAGATAGCTCTGGATTTCTGCTTTCAGTGCCTGTACATCCTCGGGAATATCATAGGGCAGTGCCATAACGCCTTTTTCAGCATCTTCCATGGTGCTCATCAGCATCAGCAGAAGACTGCCGACTGCCTGCTGATAGATATAATCAGCAGAGAGATTTCTTATTTTTTCTTCTAATGTAATATTAGACAAGAGAAGGACTCCTTTCTGTTTTTAAATTTATTCACAAGTATAATTATACCAAGAAACAGCAAAAAAGAAAAGGAGCGAAAAGCTGTCTTTTCGCCCCTTTGGGATCAGCAAGGATCAGATTTCAATTTTTGCACCCATCAGTTTTACGAATTCTCTTACGATTGCAGAATCGCCGGGCCAAGCAGGGGAAGTAACCAGATTGCCGTCTACAACAGCTTCATTTACTTCTGCGGGAACATATTCGCCGCCTGCCAGTGTGATATCGGGACCAACAGCGGGATATGCTGTTGCTTTTTTGCCTTTCAGTACATTTGCAGCTGTCAGGATCTGAGGGCCGTGGCAGATTGCTGCAACGGGTTTGTTTGCTGCAAAGAATTCCTGTACGATTTCAATTACTCTGGGTGTCAGTCTCAGATATTCGGGAGAACGACCGCCTGTGATGAACAGACCTTCGTAATCTGCTGTATTTACAGCATCAAAATCAGCTGTCAGTGCGAAGTTATGACCTCTTTTTTCGGAATAGGTCTGTTCGCCTTCAAAGTCGTGAATTGCTGTGCGGATGATGTCGCCCGCTTTCTTTTCGGGACAAACGGCATCTACCTGATACCCCAGCATTTCCATCGCCTGAAAAGGTACCATTGTTTCATAATCTTCTGTAAAATCGCCTGCTAACATCAATACTTTTTTCGCCATTAGAAATTCCTCCTTTGATTATAGAAAAGTCGCAGCCTGAAAACGGCTGAAGGAATAAAATGATAATGTATTTTTATAAATACATTATAAACCTGTCGTGAGCAAATGACAAGGGGAAAATTGGATTTTTTCGGCAGAAACGAAGTTTCTGCAAATCAGGGGCCAGGGGAATGATTCCCCTGGCAGGGTGCTCGAGGGGCGGAGTCCCTCGAATAAAATTATTCGTAAGTTTCGTCGGCGGGATGTCCTTTTCTGCCTGTAGGGGTAGTGCCGAAATGCTTGGCGTATGCCCGTGTGAAGGAGGAATAGCTGCCGAAACCCGAGCGGAAACAGCTTTCCGTTGCGGAAATACCCTGACGGATGAGATCGGCGGCATGGAGCAATCGCCGCTGCTGGAGATAGCTGTGTATGGACTGCCCTGTTTCCTGTCGAAATAGCCGCATCATATGGTATTTGCTGAGATATAATTGCTCTGCAAGATGATCAATAGATAATTCCTCTGCCAAATGCGCATCTATATAACGCAGAAGCTCCGCAATGCGGCTGTCAGCAGGGGTGAGGGGACTGATAAATCTGGTTTCGGGGTTCTGGATACTGCGGGCAAGTGCAATGAATAACTGTAATAAAAGGCTGTTGCTGAGCAGATTTCTGCCGTAACGGTCAGCAGACAGCTCCTGTTCCAGTGCATCGGATAATGCCCATATGGGTTCGGGATTGCCAAGATGCAGAACGTGCCCGTTTTTTCCATCGAAGAGCTCTGCCAGACGGCAGTCCTCGGTGGAGTGTTCCTCTAAAAATTGGGGAGAAATATAAATGATGACACGTTCATATAATATCCCGGGTTCAAATTCTGGGCGGTGTACGCATTGACTGCCGATCAGTACAACATCGCCGGCTTCGAGCGTATATCTTTGCCCCTCTACGGTATAGCCGCCGCTGCCCGAGCGGAGAAAGAGCAGTTTATAAAATTCGTGATAATGATAATTGACCTTTGTGCCGTCGCTGTCCTTCAGATGAAACAGACGAAAGGCATCTAACAGGTATCCTCGTTTTTCGTATCCGTTTTCCATAAAAATCTCCTGGTATAGCACTTTTTGCAATAATAGTAGCACAAGATAAGTTTAATTTGCAAGTAATGCGATATAAAATACAGATAAGAAAAGCAAATGGTCCGTTTGGGAGATAGGAGTGCAAAGCGTATGTTGATCGTAAAAAAATTTGATGGTACAACACTGAAAGATAAAGAAGCTATTTATTGTACAGCAAAGCATTGTGTGGAAGAATACAACAGAGGCAATGAAGTTGTAGTGGTTGTATCTGCAATGGGCGACCATACAGAAGAACTGCTTGCACAGGCAAGAGTAATCAACCCCGAACCTTCCGAAAGAGAACTGGCACAGCTTCTGGCGATTGGAGAGCAGATGAGTGCGGCACTGCTGGCAATGGCAGTGGAAGAAATGGAAATTCCCGCAATCTCTCTGAATGCATTTCAGATGAATCTGCAGACAGAAGGCGGAAGTGAAGCGGCTGAGGTAATCAGCATGGATACCACTCGCATCAGAGAAGAACTGGAACAGAAAAGAATTGTGATTGTGACAGGCGCACAGGGGATCAGAGAAAATAACGACTGTACAAGACTGGCAGGCGGTGCTGAGAAAACAGCGTTGATCCTGGCAGAAGCACTGGGAGCTGATGCCTGTGAATTCTATACAGAAGTGACATATAGAGAAAATGTGGCGTAAATATAAATAAGAAGGCGATGGAGTTTTTTCCATCGCCTTTTGTATTAGATATTCTTTGTCTTTGCAGAATCATGTATATGATTCTGCCTATCAGGGTGCAGGGAAATGATTTCCCTGCTGGGGGTCTGGGGGCAAAGCCACCAGAAAGTTTTTATTTCAGGATTACGTTGTGGAAAGTCTTTTTGCCTTTCTGTACCAGCAGTTTGCCGTCTGTGAACAGGTCTGCTGTTACTTTGAAGTCAACATCCTTGATAGGCTGTTCTGCCAGTTTTACGCCGCCCTGCTGTACTGCACGTCTGCCTTCGGAACGAGAGGGAACAACTTTGATTGTTGTCAGCAGTGTCAGAATATCCATACCGTCTGCAAAATCAGCAGCAGCGATTTCTGTGGAAGGAGCGTCTGCTGTTGCAGCACCTTTGCCGAACAGCGCTTTTGCAGCTTCCTGTGCTTTTGTTGCTTCTTCTTCGCCGTGAACGATTTTTGTCAGTTCAAATGCCAGCACTTCTTTCGCTTTGTTGATTTCTGCGCCTTCCAGAGCACCCAGACGACGTACTTCATCCATAGGCAGGAATGTCAGCAGAGCCAGACATTTTTCAACGTCTTTATCGCCAACATTTCTCCAGTACTGGTAGAAGTCGTAGGGTGTTGTTTTTTCGGGATCCAGCCATACAGCACCGGATACTGTTTTACCCATTTTTACGCCTTCGGAGTTTGTCAGCAGTTTGAATGTCATACCGTAAGCGGGTTTCTGAGATTTACGACGGATCAGTTCAACACCTGCGATGATGTTGGACCACTGGTCGTTGCCGCCCATCTGCAGAGAACAGTTGTAACGCTGGTTCAGTTCGTAGAAGTCATAGCCCTGCATGATCATGTAGTTGAATTCCAGGAAGGACAGACCTGCTTCTTTTTCCATACGAGTTTTGAAGCAGTCAGCAGCCAGCATTCTGTTTACGGAGAAGTGAACACCTACATCACGCAGGAATTCGATGTAGTTCAGGTTTCTCAGCCAGTCGCCGTTGTTTACGATGATTGCGCCGCCGTCTTCTTCATTGAAGTCAATGAAGCGGGACAGCTGATTTTTGATGCAGGCTACATTGTGGTCGATTGTTTCTACTGTCATCATTTTACGCATATCTGCTTTGCCGGAGGGGTCACCGATCATAGCTGTGCCGCCGCCTACCAGACAGATGGGGCGGTTGCCGCATCTCTGCATGTGTGCCATAGCCATAACTGTCAGGAAATGACCAACGTGCAGGCTGTCTGCTGTGGGGTCGATACCGATATAGAAGGTAACGCCGCCTTTTTCAAAAAGTGCTTTGATTTCTTCTTCGTGTGTGAGCTGTTCGATAAAGCCACGTTCTTTCAATACTTCATAAGCATTCATAGTCAGATTCTCCTTTTTTAGATAGATTTCAGCGAATAATTAAGTATCTGTACTTCTCAATTATTTTAATAGATATTTTTGAGTTCTCCATTATTTATATCGCAAAAGCGAATGCTTCTGCAAATCGGGGTCCAGGGGAATGATTCCCCTGGCAGGGAGTTTGAGGGACAGTGTCCCTCAAAGAAAAAAGGGCTCTCTGATCCGAAAAGGACGAGAGAACCCGTGGTACCACCTTAATTTATGCTTATCATACAAAAAGACAAACATCTTCCGACCCCGATAACGTAGGGCAGCCGTTGTGCCATTTCCTGCACAAAGCTCATGAGGCGTAATTTACAAATACTGTGCTGCAGTTTTTTCACCGACCAAACTGCTCTCTGCGGCTGTAACCAGCTTTGCTTCTATACTCAATCTTCGCCGTTTTTCTTGATTATGGGTGCATTGTATCACACGTTTTTTTGAAAGTCAAGGGAAGTTGCCAATTCTGCAATGCGCACGATCATTTTCACGGCTTTTTCCATAGAAGGAACGGGGACAAATTCATAATTACTGTGGAAATTATGCCCGCCTGCAAACAGATTGGGGCAGGGAAGTCCCATAAAGGACAGGCGTGCGCCGTCTGTACCGCCGCGGATGGGCTGAATGATCGGTGTGATGCCGCAGTCTGTCATTGCCTGCTTTGCCAGATCCACGATTTCCATATGCGGTTCGATCTGAGAAAGCATATTGAAATATTCATCCCGCAGTTCCAGTTCAATACAGCCGGGATACTGCTCATTTTTTCGCTCTGCAATCAGACGAATCAGATTTTTGCGATTTTCAAAGGATGCCTTGTCAAAATCACGGATGATATAAGTCAGTGTGGCAGAGGATACGTTTCCTTCAAAGGAGCAGAGGTGGAAAAAGCCCTCGTATCCCTCTGTTTTGGCAGGAATTTCTTTTTCGGGCAGGTGGGAAGCGATCTCTGTACCGATCAGCGCAGCATTGATCATCACATTTTTAGCTGTACCGGGGTGTACGTTTTTCCCTTTGATACGGATAATGGCACGGGCGGCATTGAAGTTTTCGTATTCCAGTTCTCCGATACGGCCGCCGTCCAGTGTATAAGCGAAATCTGCACCGAAAGCGGGTACATCAAAGAAATCCACACCTTTGCCGATTTCTTCATCGGGAGTAAAGACGATGCGGATTTCTCCGTGAGGAATTTCGGGATGTGCAAGCAGATATTCCATAGCAGTCAGAATTTCTGCAATACCTGCTTTATCGTCTGCGCCGAGCAGAGTGGTTCCGTCGGAAGTAATCAGACGCTGTCCGATATATTCCTTTAAAGAGGGGAATTCTTCGGGAGTCAGGCTTGTGTGATTTAAGGGAATACTGCCGCCGTCATAACATTCTACAATATTGGGCTTTACATTTTTGCCGCTGGCATCCGGACTGGTATCCATATGCGCAATAAAACCGATCACGGGTGCATGTTCTGTTGTTGCGGGCAGGGTTGCTGTTACATAGCCATATTTGTCCACTGAAACGGCAGTCAGACCAATGGATTCACATTCCTTTGCCAGAAAAGCGGCGAATGTCAGCTGACGATCTGTGCTGGGGAAAGATTGAGAATCTTCATCGGAAGTGGTGTGATGTTTTACATATGTTAAAAAGCGTTCTTCTACAGTTTTCATAAGAACCTCCTGTCAATATAAGTATGTGCTGTTTTCATAAGATTTATTTTAACATGATTGCAGGAGAAAGAAAAGGGCGGGGGAAGAAGAAATGCTGTTATATAATGTAGGAATTTTTTGAATGTTTTTCGCAGAAATACAAAAATGAAAAAAGATGTAAAATTTTGAAAAAAAGTGTTGACAAATAGAAATAGATGCTGTATTATAAATTTCGCTGTGAACGACAGAAAAAAAGTTCGCAGGAAATGAAAAAGAAAATCGAAAAAGATTTGAAAAAAACAAAAAAACTTCTTGACAACGGAAAAAGGTTAAGATATAATAACTGAGGTCGCTGACGGAAAGAAAAGCAACTGAAATTCCGTGGAGAGATGTCTGAGCGGTTTAAAGAGCTGGTCTTGAAAACCAGTGACTCCGAAAGGGGCCGTGGGTTCGAATCCCACTCTCTCCGCCAATTAAATAAAGTATTTTTTGAACGTAGAGCACTTTTATGGAGAAGTACCCAAGTGGTTGAAGGGGATCGCCTGGAAAGCGGTTAGGTCGTTAATAGCGGCGCGAGGGTTCAAATCCCTCCTTCTCCGCCATTTATTGTTAAGCTCTGAAATTTGAAAAAGTTCTTAAAAAAGTACTTGACAATCGAAAAGAGGTTTGCTAAAATAAACCTCGCTGCTGAGAAAGCAGTTTGATCCTTGAAAACTGAACAATGGATATGAATAAACACAACCCATAGTCAATT
>CALASU010000113.1 GCA_937888765.1 uncultured Clostridia bacterium
GCAGGGAGTTTGAGGGACAGAGTCCCTCAAAAAGAAAGGTGACGAGATATGAAAACAAACAATAGACTTTCCCGCATCAATGACGAGATTCTGAAAGAGTTGTCTCAGATCATTCGTGGCGAATTGAAAGACCCTCGTATCGGTGCAATGACAAGCGTAATCCGTGTGGAAACCACACAGGATCTGAAATACTGCAAGGTATTTGTATCCGTACTGGGCGATGAAAAAGAAAAAGAAAATGTAATGAAGGGTCTGAAAAACGCAGCCGGCTTTATCCGCCGTCTGATCGCACAGCGCATCAACCTGCGTTATACACCCGAAATGATTTTCAAACTGGATGAATCCGCGGAATATGCAATCCGCATGGACCAGCTGATCAACCAGATTGCAAAAGAACGTGAAGAAAGAGAAGCGGAATGATGAACGATTCTTTTGAAAGCATACTGAAAGAAATCCTGTCAGCCGATACCATCGGTCTGGCAGGTCATACAAATCCCGATGGGGACGCCATCGGTGCCTGTCTGGCACTGGGCGGTGCTCTGGAAAAAGCGGGCAAAAAGGTGCAGGTCATTCTGGAAAGCTATGCGGACAAGTATCATCTGATTCCAAACGGACATCTGGTATGTGCGGCAGAGCAGGCTGATGTACCTCAGCTTTTCATTGCACTGGACTGTGGCGACGCAGGCAGACTGGGAGCGGCTTTGGAAGTATTTGAAAAAGCCGAAAGAAAGATCAACATTGACCACCACGAAAGCAATACCCGTTTTGGTCAGCTGAATTATGTGGCGGCTGATGCGTCTTCTACCAGTGAAATTGTTTTTCAGCTGCTCAAAGACCGCCTGCCCATCACAGCGGCAGAGGCGGCAGGCTTATATGCAGGGCTGATTTATGATACAGGCGGCTTCCGTCATTCCTCCACTTCTCCCGAAACAATGAAAATTGCAGGGGAGCTGATGGGGTATGGAATTCCTTTTACAGAAATCTATAACAGATTTTTCGATAGCCGCAGCTTTTCTGAACTGAAGCTGATGGGCAGAGCGTTGAGCAATGCAGAGCTTTTATTTGACGGAAAAGTGGTATGCTCTCAGATTACCACTGCGGAAATCGAAGAACTGGGCGGCAGTAACAAAGAACTGGATGCTATCATCAATTACCTGAAAGGGGTATTGGGGGCAAATGTTGCCTGTTTCTTCTATGAAAAGACAGAAACCGATGTAAAAGGCAGCTTCCGCGGCAATGACGGCTATGATGTCTGTGCACTGGCGCAGAAATTCGGCGGCGGCGGTCATGTAAAGGCGGCAGGCTGTACGCTTTCCATGCCGATTGCACAGGCGAAAGCAGTTGTTCTGCAGGAAGTGGAAAAGATGCTGTAAAGATGAGGAGGATACCTTTTGGACGGTATTTTTAATATTTATAAAGAAAAAGGGTTTACCTCCCATGATGTGGTGGCAGTCGTAAGACGTACCATCCACATGAAAAAGGTAGGGCATACAGGAACACTTGACCCCGATGCAGAGGGGGTACTGCCTGTATGCGTAGGCAAGGCAACAAAGCTGTCTGATGTGATTATGGACGGCAGAAAAAGCTATCGTGCCATGCTGCGTCTGGGGATTACAACGACGACAGAAGATGCTTCCGGAGAAGTACTGGAAGAAAAAGCGGTAGACTTCAATGAAGAAAAAATCAGAGAAGTCGTTGCTTCTTTTATCGGGAAGCTGGAGCAGGTGCCGCCGATGTATTCCGCTGTAAAGGTAAA
>CALASU010000114.1 GCA_937888765.1 uncultured Clostridia bacterium
TACCACACGGAATACATTCTTTTCATTACCGGGGATTGCAGACGCACTGATGATGATTTTATCATCGGGTTTTACGGTAATCTGCTTATGTTCGCCGGATGCAATTCTGGACAGTGCAGACATGGTTTCGCCCTGACTGCCTGTTGTGATGATAACAAGCTGTTCATCTCTGTAGTTTCTGATTTCACTGATGTCGATCAGTGTTCTGGGAGGAACCCAGAGATAATCCAGTTCGGATGCAGTTTTTACGGCATTGATCATGCTTCTGCCGATAATGGCAACCTTTCTGCCGTACATATATGCCGCATTGATTACCTGTTGAATTCTGTGGATATTGGAGGAGAATGTCGCTACCATGATACGGTTTCTGGGTGTATCCTCGAAAATCTTTTCAAATACCTTACCCACATTTTTTTCGGAAATGGTAAAGCCCTTTCTTTCCGCATTCGTACTATCGCTCATCAGCAGCAATACGCCCTCTTTTCCCAGTGCCGCAAATTTCTGCAGATCAATGATTTCTCCGTCAATGGGAGTATAGTCCACTTTGAAGTCGCCTGTATGCACCACAACCCCAACGGGTGTATGAATCGCCAGTGCAACCGCATCTGCGATGGAATGGTTTGTGTGGATAAATTCCACCACCATCTGACCCAGCTTCACTTTTTCGCCGGGTACGACTGTATGCAGTCTTACGGAATCCAGCATCTTATGTTCTCTCAGCTTGTTTTCCAGAAGTCCCAGTGTCAGCAGTGTGCCGAATACAGGCACATTCAGCTGTTTCAGAATATAGGGCAGTGCGCCGATATGGTCTTCGTGTCCGTGTGTCAGCACAATCCCTCTGATTTTTTCGATGTTTTTTGCCAAATAAGTGACATCGGGAATGACTAAGTCAATCCCCAGCATATCATCCTCGGGGAATGCCAGACCGCAGTCAATGATGATGATATCATCGCCGTATTCCAGTACAGTCATATTTTTTCCGATTTCTTCCAGACCACCCAACGCGATGACTTTCAGGTTCATTTTAGGCTTTGCCTTGCTTCTGCCTCTGTTGTTGGAACGGGGCTTGGGTTTGTTTGCCGCATCTTTCCCCTTAGGTTCTTTTTTCCCCTTTGTCATTTCTTTCTTCTCTGCCAAAAAACACACCTCCTTTTCTGTTTTTTTCTTTTTTTATAGTATGGCGTAAAAATGATCCTTTAAACCGCCGAAAGGGAATAAGGCATACCCCTTTTTAAGAGTATGCCGCCCTAATACTTTCTTCTCTGTTATTTCTATGATTTTGAGATTTTAGTCGATTTCTACCTCGTAGTCTTCGCCTTTCTGTGCAAACAGATCTGCCACGCGGTCAAATTCCGCATCGTCTTCTACCAGTTCGTATGTTACATCATCTGTATTGATAGAAACTTCCTTCAGAATCACAGCATCTGTTTCATCATCATCCATCAGTTCTGTTTCCACTACCAGCAGATAGCGTTCGCCGCCGCTTGCCACATTATCAATAATGGAAAATTCCACTTCCTGACCATTTTCGTCTGTCATGGTTACAACTTCAAATTCCATTTCTTCTACTTCGTCAAAAATACCAGCCATGTCTGTTTTCTCCTTTTCTGTATTTTTATGTGTTATCATTTTGTTTTATACTTTTTATGCTTTTTATGCTTTGCTCTTGCTGTCCAAATAGCCCTGCAGGATATGCACTGCCGCCATTTTATCAATAACGCTCTTTCTTTTGTCGTGGCTGAGCTGTGCTTCTCTCAGAGAGCGTTCTGCCGCAATGGTGCTGAAGCGTTCGTCCCACAGTACCACTTCTACCTTAGGGAATCTTTTTTCGATGCGTTCACAGAACACCTTTGTTTTTTCGCATCTGTCGCCCTCAGAGCCGTCTAAATTCTTGGGATAGCCCAGAACGATACATTCCGCCTGATACTGTTCTACCAGCTCCGCCAGACGGCGCAGACTCTTTTTATATTCCACAGGGGTATCTCTTCTGATGATCTCCACACCCTGTGCTGTCCAGCCAAAGGGATCGCTTACCGCTACCCCAATGGTCTTATCTCCATAGTCCAAACCTAAAATACGCAATGAAATACCTCTTTCTTACTGCAATGCCTTATTCGTTACGCATCAGATACTCTTTTACCAGTTCTTCCAGCAGTTCATCTCTTTCCAGCTTACGGATGAGTGCTCTTGCATTCTGGTGGCTTGTGATATAAGTAGGGTCACCGGAAAGGATGTAGCCTACAATCTGATTTACAGGATTATAGCCTTTTTCTCTCAGTGCACCGCTGACTGCCAGCAGAATACGTTTTGCTTCATTTTCGGGTTCTTTGTCCAGTCTGCCGAAATATTGTGTTTCATGTAAATTTGCCATAGTTTTCATCTCCGTTCCGCGGCATCTGCCGCCTGCTCTATAGTTACAGGAATTCCTGTTTTTTCTCCATTTGCCTAATATCTCTATGATATAATAAACGGCATTTCTTTGCAACCATATAATCCTTACAGTATGATTACAATTCTTTTTAATTTTATGCTCTTACTTCGCCGCGCAGTTCTTCCTGCTGTGCGGCTGTAATCTGTGTTTTACAGATCTGATTTGTCAGATCGTGGTCTGCTGCTGCTCTGACCTTGATATAGTTGGTTGTATGCCCTTCATACACCCCCTCGCCCACAGCTCTTTCAAACAGCACTTCCACTTCCTGCCCGATATAGGGCTGCAGGAAATCCTGTGTCATTTTATCGCTCAGCGCGATCAGTGTATGGCTTCTTTCGGATTTCACAGCATTGGGAAGCTGATCCTTTCTTTCTGCCGCAGGTGTCCCTCTCTTAGGAGAGTAAGGGAATACATGAATCTTTGCAAAGCCGATTTCCTCCGCAAAGGCATAGCTTGCCTTGAAATCTTCTTCTGTTTCCCCGGGGAAGCCCACAATAATATCTGTTGTCAGTGCCACATGGGGCAGGTGCTTTCTCAGAATTGCCGCCGCCTGACGATATTTTTCCGTATCATATTTACGGTTCATTTCTTTCAGCGTCTTGTCACAGCCACTCTGCAGGGACAGATGGAAATGGTCACATACCTTAGGCAGCTCTGCCATTGTCCGTGCAAATTCTTCTGTTACCACATTCGGCTCAATGGAACTGAAACGGATACGCTCAATGCCCTCCACTTCATGTACCTGTCTTAAGATTTCCAGCAGGCTTGTATCGCGTCTGTCCTTGCCGTAGCTTGCCACATGGATGCCTGTCAGCACCACTTCTTTAAAGCCGTTGTCTGCCAGTCGTTTTACCTCTGCAAGCACCTCCTGCGGTTCTCTGCTGCGAATAGGGCCCCTCGCATAGGGAATGATACAGTAGGAGCAGTACTGACTGCATCCGTCCTGAATCTTCAGATACGCTCTTGTACGGTTTGTCAGCTTCTGAATGGACAGCGGTTCAAAGACACGTTCTTTCATGATATCTGTTACATGGTTTTCCACACCACGGCTTGCGTCGTAGGTTTCCACCATTTCCACAATCTGTGCTCTGTCCTTTGTCCCGATCACCAGATTAACACCTGTTACCTGCATCAGCTCCTGCGGTGCAGTCTGTGCATAGCACCCAACAACCGCCACAATCGCATTTTCATTCTGTCTTTTTACCTTACGAATGAGCTGACGGGATTTTTTATCTCCGAAATTTGTTACCGTACAGGTATTGATGACATATACGTCAGCTTCGTCCTCGATGCCGACGATTTCATAGCCTTTTTCTGCGAACAGCTCCGCAATGGCTTCACTTTCATACTGATTTACTTTGCAGCCCAAAGCAAAACTTGCTGCTTTTTTCATATTCCTTCTCTCCTTCGGGGCCTAAATGCCTGTAATCTGACGAATTGCCTTCACGACACCGCCCTCGTTATTACTGCCCGCCTGATAACGGGCTTTTTTCTTCGCACCTTCTACCGCTCCCGCCATGGCAAAGCTGTAATGTGCCTTTTCAAACATATCAATGTCATTATATTGATCGCCAAACACCATTGTTTCCTCCGGTGTAATATTCCATACTTTCTGCAGTGCTTCCACTGCTGTCCCTTTATTGATCCCATGGATGCCTGTATCCAGACAGCCCTCGCCGGATGTTACCAGATTCAGACGTTCTGTCAGCACAGGGCGCAGCAGGTCATAATATTCCGAAGAATCCTTCCCATCCAATACAATAATGGAAACCTTGATGATTTCATCGTCAATCGCATACAGATCCTCTGCCAGCTCCACCGTATACTTAAATTTCGGAGATTCCAGAAATGCTTTCATTTCGGGATCTCTGGTATAGGTTCTGTGCTTCGCGCAGACGATAGGCTCTAACTTCGGAAAAGAAAACGCCGCATCCAGAGAAGCCCTTACATCCTCCTGTGTCATACATCTTGCATACAGTTCTTTTTCGTCATCCATGATAAACGCACCGTTTTCCGCAATGATAACGACATCCTTTGTATGCTCTTTGAAATCCGCTTTCAGACTGGGATACTGTCTGCCGCTTGCCACAACAAATTTTGTTCCCATTTCCTTCAGCTTCGGCAGGATCGCATAGATTTCCTCATCTATTTTCTTTTCATCATTGACCAGTGTCCCGTCCATATCGGACACAATCAGTTTAATCATAGATGCCGCCTCCTTCGTTGATCTTGAAAAACAGCGGCAGCAGCTTCACTGCAATGCCGACTTCCTTCCCGGAAAGCCAGAACAGATGCTGTCGCATCCCCTCCCATTTTTCTTTCTGTGTTATCACACGGGCACAGATTGCTTCCATATCATTCAGATGTTCCGCAATTTCTTCCAGTTCTGTCGCAGCCAGACCCATCATGCCAAGCTCCAGCCGTACTGTCGTAAAATCCATATCCAGATGCATTTCCTGCCAGTCCCTGCGGATATAGTATTCTGTCAGCCCCTCATTGCTGTACTGATTTTCCCGAAATCCTTTCAGGCGTTCCACCAGCAGGCTGATATTTTCCCGATAGATTTCTGCTAACACAGGGGGAGTTTCATAGGACTGCATGACCTGCAGACCCTTGGAAAAGCCTGCAATCCGCTCTTTATACCGCTCGATCAGCCGATAAAACAGCTTTTCCAGCACATCGAGATCATAAGCAGATGTTTTCCAGACGGTTTCCGCATATGCAATATCTTCCTCTATCAGATCACAAATATTTCTTTCTTCATCCATATTCGGTCGCCGCCCTCCTTCTCAACACCCAATTACATCGTATCTTTTAGTATAGCACATCTTTACTGCAAATAGCAAGAAAAGGCGATGCCCTCCTTTATATCCTATATCAAAAAAACCATACCCTTTCGGATATGGCTTTTTGTTTTTCTTATTCTTCGTCGTCTTCAATGATGACAACCATGCCGCCCAGTCTTCTGTTCAGCTCTTTTCTTGTGATCTTGATGATGTTAGGCGCTACGCCGTCGGGCTGTTCTTCGATAAAGTATGCTTCTTCCTTATCGCAGTCGTTTTCATCCAGCCAGCCGCTGAAATAAGACAGAATGGAACGCATGATTTCTACGCTGTGACCCCAGAAGTCCAGATCCAGGAACACCAGTCTGTTCTTTTCGCCTGTTTTGGAAAATTTACGGCTTTTGTAAACCATTGTAAACAGTCTTCTTTCTTCGCCTTTATAAGTGAAGTATACGGCCATTTCATTGCTTTCGCCGAAACGGTTTTCATAGCGGTTTACCTTTGCTTCGGGGTCAAAATATTTCAAAATGAACTGATACAGCTGTTCCAGTTCGATTTCCTTTGTGATATAGCCATGTGTTTTTGCTGTCATGGAAATTCCTCCTTTTTTAAATGCCTTACTGCGGTTATTATACAGCAGCCGAAATTGCTTTACAAGGGCAATTCCCACCGCAAAACAGAGAATTTCCCCTGTTTTTTTTGTTTACTTTTTCTGTAAACATCACACTTTTTCCAGCATCTTTTCTACCAGATCACTGCTGCGTTTTGCTGCCAGCTTGCAGAACTGGTCAAAGGACATATCTGCTTCTTCGTCTGCGCCGTCACTGATGGCACGGATAATGACAAAAGGAATTCTGTTCAGCCAGCAGGCATGAGCGATTGCCGCACCTTCCATTTCCGCACAGTCGCCCTGTACGTTGCGTCTGATCTTTTCCTTGCCTTCTTTTGTGCCGATAAACTGATCGCCGCTTGCTACGCGTCCCAGAATCACTTTGAAGTCATCTGCTGTTTCTGCCGCCGCTTCCTGTGCAATCTGTACCATCATTTCGTCTGCCTTGAAATAGCTTTCTGCCAGACGGGGAATGATGCCTACAGGATCGCCCAGCGCAGAAGTATCCATATCGTGCTGTACCGCATCTGTGGAAATCAGGATATCCCCAATGTGCAGTGTTTCATTGACCGCACCTGCAACACCTGTATTGATGACATAATCCACTGCAAAGTGGTCAATCAGAACCTGTGTGCAGACTGCCGCATTTACCTTACCAATACCGCTGACTACCAGCACAATGCTGTTGCCGTGGAATTTGCCGATATAAAACTGTAAGCCGATTACATTTTTTGTTGTTACGATTTCAATTTTCTCTCTCAGATATGCGATTTCTTCTTCCATCGCACCGATGATACCGATTGTTTTCATTGTCTGTCAACTCCAATCCGAATTTTTATGATGATTCTTTTGATAGGCTTTTCTCTGCTATTGTACCATACATCATACAGAACGGGCAAGTCCCGCAATTTTCACGCTTTTTCTTCGGATGCGTTGCAAAAAAAAGCCATTTTTTGTATACTATTAAAGGAAATCAGAAAAAGAGGTGTTTTTTAATGTCTATCAAACCCATTATCGGCATCACACCCGATTATTCCTATGAAAACAAGGCATATAGCCTGCATGAAGACTATATCGCCGCAATCGAGGCTGCAGGCGGCTGTCCGATCATACTGCCGCCCACAGAGGAATTGCCCGATTTTCTGGATGGCATTGTATTCTCCGGCGGTGGAGATATCGACCCCTTGCTCTTTGGGGAAGAACCTCTGCATGAAAGCGGTGAAATTTCTCCTCTGCGGGATGCATATGAACTGGAGCTGTGCAGACAGGCACTGACAAAAGATCTGCCTGTGCTCGGTATCTGCCGCGGGATGCAGGTAATGAACATTGTCACAGGCGGCGGTATCTATCAGGATATTTTCGTGCAGACAGATACCACACTGAAACACAGCCAGCAGGCACCCCGCTTCTATGCGACCCACAGCATTTTTCTTGAAAAAGGCACATTCCTTGCCAATCTGTGGGAAACAAAGCGTACAGCAGTCAATTCCGTACACCATCAGTCAATCTCGACTGTCGGAGAGGGCTTTGTGGTAACTGCCCGCAGTGCGGACGGACTGGCGGAAGCCATCGCACACACAGAAAAACGCTTCGCTGTCGGCGTGCAGTGGCATCCTGAAGCAATGAAAACAAACGAAATGGGTAAACTGTTCACAGCATTCCTTGCTGCGGCAGAAGCCCATAGAAAAGACAGGAGGTAATTGAAAATGGAAGTTTTTAGCATCGTAAACGAAATGGCTGCATCTACAATGCAGACCGCAGCATTCACAGGTATGCTGGCACTGGGTATCAAAATCCTGAAAATCGCATTCACTTTATTTATCTGCTGGGTACTGATCAAATGCTCCAGCAAGCTGATCGACAAACTGCTGAATGCACAGGTACAGAGAACAAAGCTTGCCATGTCCGAAAGAAAAGCAAGTACACTGAGCACCGTCGCAGGCAGCATTCTGAAATATGTAATTTACTTCATCGGTCTGGTATCCGTACTGAAACAGCTGGGCGTACCCACAGAATCCCTGCTGGTTATCGCTTCCGCAGGCTCTGTAGCAATCGGTCTGGGTGCACAGGGTATTGCCGCTGACATGATGGAAGGCTTTTTCGTACTGTTTGAAGATCACTATGCGGTTGGCGATGTGGTAACCATTCAGGGAATTACAGGCACAGTGGAAAGCGTGACACTGCGCTCCACAAAACTGCGTGACGTCATGGGCTGTGTGCATATCATCCCCAATGGCTCTCTGGGTACGGTTTCCAATCTCTGCCGTGAATATATCAATGCTGCCGTAACAGTAGGTGTTGCATACGGCGAAAACATTGACCGTGTCCTGGAAATACTGAATGATGAAATGGAAAAAACAACAGACATGGAAAACATTCTGGAAAGACCCACCGTTGCAGGTATTGTTGGTCTGGACGATTCCGCTGTCAGCATCAAGATCGTTGCAAAATGTAAAATCAAAACAGCAGCAGGCGTAGAAGCAGAACTTCGCCGTCGCATCAAGAACCGTCTGGACAAAGAAGGTATCGAAATCCCCTTCCCCCAGCGCGTGGTACACGTTGTACACGAAAAGGAGGCGTAAAATATGGATTTCTCCGTAGGCGATATTGTACAGATGAAAAAAGCCCATCCCTGCGGTTCCTCCCAGTGGGAGATCCTCAGAACAGGCATTGATTTTCGCATCAAATGCTGCGGCTGCGGGCATATGGTCATGCTCCCCCGCGTGAAATTCGAAAAAAATGTAAAAAAAATTTTGGAAACACATGAGCACCGCCAAATAGTGCATGACGAAGATAAACGGCAGCACGCACAAAGCGAGTGACTTTGCGAAGCAAAGTGCTGACAAAGGCGGCAGAGCCGTCTTCCCGCAGGGAAGATGCTTGCCACAAACTCCCTGCAAGGAGAATCATTCCCCTTGGTAGGGGTCTTGGGGGCAATGCCCCCAAGACCTTTTTTATTTCACCATCTGACAGGTATAGGCATTGATCAGATATGGTTCTTTTTCCTCCATCAGATAGATGCGATAAAACGGCTCCAACTCTACCGTCAGCACATCCTCACCGGTCGTATTCCCGCCTTCTGCCGTGCTGTATCCCAGTTCTATGCGGTGTATGGTCGCTTCATAATCATGTTTTTCCTTACGCCATTCCCGCATGAATGTCAGCAGTGCTTCATCCGAATAACAGATATCCTTCTTTTCCCCCAGATATCCCTTGATCGGGCAGTAATCAAAGCCGATCCGCCGGATGCCTTCCTTTGTCACAAATACGGAAAAGGTATTTGAAAACACATCATCCTGCTTGTAAGTACCGCAAAACAATACTTCAAAGCCATCTTCTTTCTCCTGCACCATGGCATCTCCATAGGTGCCGAAGAAATGCTCCGTTCCCTCCAGAAACTCTTTTGCCGTCTGCAGCGCCTTGCCGCGTTCAAGCCCCTCTTTGCCCAGTGCGATCTCCGTATCTTCCCAGGTACCTTCCGCACCGTTAAGCACAAG
>CALASU010000115.1 GCA_937888765.1 uncultured Clostridia bacterium
ATTGCACACTATCCTGAGTATAAAGAAAGTGAACTAAAAAATGGAGCGTATGCAACAGTTGTTTATGTTATAACTGAAGGTGGAACAAAAGAAAAAGTTACTCTGGAAGAAGGTGCGACCTTTACACTGACAACAAGAGATCTGGAAGGCGATCAGAGCATTGTTTCCGTAACATACCATGATCTGCCTAAGGATGTCACAAGAGGCTCCCGTGTACTGCTGGATGACGGTCTGATTGAGCTGCATGTAGAAAGTACAACAGATACAGATGTCATCTGTACGGTAGTAAACGGCGGTAAACTCAGCTCCAGAAAAGGCGTAAACCTGCCCGGTATCAAAGTAAATCTGCCCGCACTGACAGAAAAAGATATTCAGGATCTGCAGTTTGGGGTGGAAAATGGGTTTGATATCGTAGCGGCTTCCTTTATCCGTACAGCGGCGGATGTAATCAATATCCGCAGAGTACTGGAAGAAGCAGGCGGCGAATATATGCACATCATTTCCAAGATTGAAAATCAGGAAGGTGTGGATAACATTGACAGCATTCTGGAAGTTTCTGACGGTATTATGGTAGCCAGAGGGGATCTGGGCGTGGAAATTCCTCCCGAAGAAGTACCTCTGGTGCAGAAACTGCTGATTGCCAAGGCAAATGAAAGAGGCAAGCCTGTTATTACAGCAACACAGATGCTGGAAAGCATGGTAAAAAGCCCCAGACCTACAAGAGCGGAAGCAAATGACGTTGCCAATGCCATTTTTGACGGCAGTGATGCCATTATGCTGTCCGGCGAAACAGCCATGGGTGCATATCCTCTGGAAGCAGTGGCAACAATGGCGCGTATTGCGGAAAAAACAGAAAGCAGCATTGACTACAGCGGCACTATGGAAACAAAAGAGCCTGCAAGAGTCACTATCACAAATGCAATCAGTATGGCGGCATGTACAACAGCGGCAGAACTGGACAGTGCGGCAATCATTACCGTAACAAAATCCGGCTTTACGGCAAGAATGATTTCCAAGCATCGTCCTACATGTCCATTGATTGCGATTGCGTCTGATGAACGCATCTGGAGACAGATGAACCTCATCTGGGGCTGTGTGCCTCTGCTGTATGAATTCGATCTGCCTAAGGGCGAAGTATTTGACACAGCGGTTAAAATCGGTGTAAGCAGCGGTCTGGTAAAACGCGGCGATACGGTGGTATCTGCGCTGGGGATGCCTCTGGGCTTCAGCGGTGCAACAAATACCCTGCGTGTGGATATTGTAGGGGATGTGCTGTGTAAGGGCACAGGTATCGGCGATAAAACAGTAAGCGGCAGAGCAAGAGTTATCAAGGTAAGAGATGACCTGGAACGTACTTTCCGTAAAGGCGATATTCTGGTAACAACAGCAACAGACAACAGCTTCATGCCTTATATCAAAAAGGCGGCGGCAATCGTGGTAGGTCCTATGGATCATAATACAGATCATCATGCGGAAATTGCAGGAGCGGCTTTGGATATTCCTGTCATTGTATGTAATGAAAAGGTTGTGGATTTCGTTCCCAATGATACACTGATTACAGTCGATGCAGAACAGGGCTTTGTATATAAAGGCGTTCCCAAATAAGCGGAAGCGGCGAATTAAAAAAAGAATGACACCTCGGGCAGCTGTCCGAGGTGTTTTTGGAAACAGGGGGATTTTTATGGATACATGGATACAGCCGGAAAATACATTGGCATTGATGGCGGTGACCTGTGGCTGGACTGCATTTACCATTTATGCAGAACAGAAATGGCTTTGGGCATCCCGTCTTTCGGGCGTTGTGATTGCGCTGCTGGGGGCATTGCTGATGACAAATCTGGGGATTCTGCCAACAAACTGTGTATGGTTTGATGAAATTGTATGGGGATATGCAGTACCTCTGGCAATTCCTTTGCTTCTGCTCCAATGCGATATTCGGAAAATCGGGCAGGAGTCGGGGCGGCTGCTGTTCTTATTTTTGATTGGCTCGATGGGGACGGTCTGCGGTACGATGCTGAGCTTTTATATATTGCAGAGATATATTCCTGAACTGGGAGGAGTCGCCGCCATGCTTGCAGGTTCGTATATCGGCGGTACGGTTAATCTGGTGGCTATGGCAGAAACCTTTCAGGTATCGCCGCAGACTGTATCCGCTACTGTAGTAGCGGATAATCTGCTGATGACGCTGTATTTTTTTGTACTGATCCTGTTTTCGGAATGGAAGCTGTTTCATAAGCATTTCAGACACCCCCATATTGAACGTATGCACCGGAATCAACCCGCAGAGCAGACACAGGCGGCAGTCTACTGGGGCAAAAAGCCGATTTCCTTACAGGATATTGCGCTGAATCTGGCGATCAGTGTCTGTATTGTGTGGCTTTCCACAGAAGCGGCAGATTGGATTTCTGCGGCAATCCCGCAGGGGAAAGGATTTCTGACGGATCTGGCAGGGGGATTGTTTGGCAATAAATATCTGATACTGACAACGATTACGATGCTTCTTGCCACATGCTTTTCTGAGCGGCTTGCAGGGCTGTCAGGCTCGCAGGAGATCGGAACCTATCTGATCTATCTGTTTTTCTTTGCCGTAGGTGCCCCTGCTTCTGTCAGAGCGATTCTTCTGCATGCGCCGCTGGTACTGGCATTTGCGGCGATTATTGTAGTGGTAAATATGCTGTTTACATTTTTCTTTGGTAAACTGCTGCATTTCAGTCTGGAAGAATGTATTCTGGCTTCCAATGCCAATATCGGCGGTCCGACTACGGCGGCGGCTATGGCAATCTCAAAGGGCTGGAAAGAGCTGATTGGTCCGATTATGCTGATTGGCACACTGGGGTATGTGATTGGCACATATGCGGGCACGTGCATCGGACAGCTTTTGGGCGCATAAACATACAGAACCTACAGAACAGAAAAGAGGGGATTGGAATGGTTTTTGACGGACATTGTGATATTTTTACGGATGTGACGGTGCGCAGACTGCGGGGAGAAACGCAGGTGCTGAAACAGCATCATCTGCCACGTTTAAGAAAAGGTAATATCGAAGGCGGCTGTTTTGTGCTGTGGATTGATCCGCCGCATGATGCAAACCCGCCGAAAAGACTGGGAGAATTACTGCATTGTGTGAGAGAAGAAATGGCAGAATGTGACGAAGCTGTTCTGGTTACTTCTTATAAAGAAATTGAAGAAGCGAGAAAAGCAGGAAAATTCTATATTCTGACGGGCATGGAAGGTCTCTCGGGTATTGCGGGCGATCTGGATAAAATAGATGAATTGTATGAGTTTGGCATACGCCATGCCATGCTGACATGGAACGAACAGAATGAGCTTGGAACAGGGGCAAAGGCTGACCCCGACCGCGGGCTGACTGAACTGGGCAGAAAAGCCGTGAAAAAACTGCATGACAAGCATATGCTGGTGGATGTTTCCCATACGAATGAAAAAACATTCTGGGATATGGCACGGATAAATGGCGGTCCGCTGATTGCGTCCCATTCCAATGTGCGCACACTGGCGGATGTGCCCAGAAATCTGACAGATGCACAGATGAAAGAAATACGCAATACAAACGGGCTGATTGGACTGAATTCCTTCCGTCTGTTCGTACATAGTGACAGACAGAAACAGACCATAGACGGGCTGATCCGTCATGCGGATTATATTGCGGATAAAATCGGGGTAGAGCATCTGGCTCTGGGACTGGATTTCTGTGAGTTTTTTGAAACACAGGCTTCGACTTCCATGGGCGAAGAGGAAAACCTGTTTACCGTAGGGCTGGAGGACTGTACAGGCGTACCGCTCCTGCTGGAAAAAATGAGAACGGCAGGTTTTACAGAAAAAGAGATGGAAATGATCTGCCGGAAGAATTGGCTGAATCTGATTCAGCGGGTGCTTGGATAAAACCCTTGGGGGCGTTGCCCCTAATACCCCCATGAGGGGAATGATTCCCCTCGACCCCCATTTGCAGAACCATGTATGGTTCTGTGAAAGAAAAACAGAAATATTTGAAAGATGATAAGGTAGAGACAATGTCGATACCTTATTTTTTATTGCAAATACGGGCTTTGTGTGCTATGATAAAAAAGATTATCATGAGAAAAGTATGCCTTTTCGAGGAAAAGGAGAAAGAAAGGAAGTAAAGATTTATGTTGACAAGCAAACAGAGAGCATTCCTGCGTGGTATGGCAAACGGTATCGACGCAATTTTTCAGGTAGGTAAAAATGGTGTAACACCCGAACTGCGTGACACAGTACACAACGCACTGGAAGCAAGAGAACTGGTAAAAATCAGCGTACTGGACAATAATATGCTGGGTGCAAGAGAAGCGGCTGAAATGCTGGCAAGCAGAACAGGCGCAGATGTGGTACAGGTAATCGGCAACAAATTTGTGCTGTATCGCCCTGCGAAAAAACCTGTGATTGAACTGCCCTCCGCAAAGAAATAAGTTTTATTGCATACAATACAAAGAATATAGCGAAAGAAATACAAACGAAAAAGGAAGTGGCAGAATCTCTGAAACTGCTTGTGCAGACGGTGGGAGAATCTGCCGAAACCTATACGGCTTTGCCCGGAAGCGGGCAAATGGAAAAGGGGTAATCGTGCATGAGAAACGCAATTGAAGATTTTAAAGATTGTAAAAGTATCGCCATTATGGGCGGAACCTTTGACCCGATTCATCATGGGCATCTGGTGACTGCGGAAGCAGTACGTCATAGATTTAATGTAGATAAAGTGATTTTTATGCCTGCCGGTCGTCCTGCCCATAAAGCCAATAAGAAAGTAACACATAATGAGCATCGTTATCTGATGACAGTACTGGCAACGATGCGGAATCAGAATTTTGAGGTGTCCCGTATTGAAATTGACAGAACAGGGATTACCTATACGATTGATACGATCGAGGAACTCAGAAAAATGTGCCGTCCCGATGTGCGTCTGTATTTTATCACAGGTGCAGATGCCATCAATCAGATCAGCACATGGAAAAACCCCGAGCGTCTGCTGACATTGTGCGACTTTGTGGCAGTGACACGCCCTGGCTATGACCAGAGCACACTGCATGAGGATATTGATGAAATCAGAAAGAAATATGCCAGCCGCATCCACTATATGGAAGTGCCTGCCTTGGCAATCTCTTCCTCTGATATCCGCAGCAGAGTCGAAAAAGGCGAACCGATCAAATATCTGCTTCCACAGGAAGTGGAAGACTATATTCATAAATTTGGGCTGTATCAGGATACAGCGAAGGATGAGGTGAAATTTATGCTGTCGATTCAGACAATGCAGGAAAAACTGCAGTCTGCTATGTCTGTAAAACGCTATATTCATACCATGGGCGTAGCAGAGGAAGCGGTAAAGCTGGCAGAAATTTACGGTACACATAAGGAGGTACAGAAAGCACGTGTGGCAGGGCTGCTGCATGACTGTGCAAAGGATTATCCCGAATCCATGCGGGTACGTTTCTGTAAGGAATATAAGGTAAAAATGGATGAAGTCATGCAGAAACAGACAGATCTGATTCATCCTTTCTTAGGGGCTGAAGTAGCAAAGAGAGAATATCAGGTATTTGATGAAGAAATTCTGAATGCCATCCGCTACCATACAACAGGACGAGCAGGGATGACACTGCTTGAAAAAATCGTATTCATCGCAGACTATATTGAGCCTAACCGTGAAAAATTCGGCGGTCTGGAAGAAGCGAGAAGACTGGCATATCAGGATATTGATGCCGCAATGAAATATATTCTGGAAAATACCATTGACTTTGTAAAGATCAGAGGACGTCTGCTGCATCCTCTTTCTCTGGAAGCATTGGAATATTATAAAAAACAGGAAGCGGCAGAAGAACAGGAATAAGAACAAAAATAAAAATAAAAACTATAAGGAGGAACTGACATGAGTGAAAAAATGAATGCACTGGATGCGGCAAAGATTGCACAGGCTGCACTGGAAGATAAAATTGCGGAAGATATCAAAGTACTGGATCTGCGTGGTATTTCCAACATTGCGGACTGCTTTGTCATTGCAAGCGGTAAAAACGTAAACCAGCTGCGTGCAATGGCTGATGAAGTAGAACAGAAGCTGTTCAAAGAAGGCGTTAGACTGCACCACTCCGAAGGCTACAGCGGCGGCACATGGATTCTGCTGGATTTCGGCAACCTGCTGGTGCATCTGTTCAACAGAGAAGACCGTGAATTCTATGGTCTGGATCACGTTTGGGGCGACGCAAAAAGAGTATAAGCATAAAATACAAATATACATGAAAAACACCCTCATATAAGGGTGTTTTTTTGTTGAAAATCACTTTTTTAAGGAATGGCTCTGGAAAAATTTATTTCCGAAAAAACCGAGAATTGCTGAATCTGACAAGATTTGTACCCAATCAAAAAAAAAACTTGCATAGCCGCTGATTTTGCAGTACAGTAATTTTATTAGGATTTTTATACAACTATGAAGTGTTGAATGAAAGGACGGAAATCATAATGGAAAAAATTTATCAGGGCAAGACAAAAGATGTTTACAAACTGGAAAACGGCAATGTACTGCTGAAATTCAAAGATGACTGCACAGGCAAAGACGGCGTATTCGATCCCGGTGAAAACAGCGTAGGTCTGACAATCGACGGTATTGGTAGAGCAAATCTGGAAACATCTATCAAATTTTTTGAAATCCTGAAAGAAGCAGGTATCAAAACACATTATGTTTCCGCTGATCTGGATAACGCTACAATGGAAGTACTGCCCGCAACAGTATTCGGTCACGGTCTGGAAGTCATTTGCAGACTGAAAGCAACAGGCAGCTTCATCCGTCGTTACGGCGAATACATGGCTGATGGTACAGCTATCGAAGGCGGTTATGTTGAAACAACATTCAAAAACGATGCACTGGGCGATCCTCTGGTAACAAAAGACGCTCTGGCTGTTCTGGGTGTTATGTCCGAAGAAATGTACGACAGCATGAAAGCACAGACACTGGCAATCACAAAGATTGTAGCAGCTGAACTGGCTAAACTGGGTCTGGATCTGTATGACATCAAATACGAATTCGGTTTCAACAATGATGAAGTTATTCTGATTGACGAAATCGCTTCCGGCAATATGCGTGTATACAAAGACGGTGAATACGTTGATCCCGTAACACTGACAAAAATCATCAATGGCTGATTCTCTTTCGAGGGCCGCTGTCCCTCGAGCACCCTGCAAGGGGAATGATTCCCCTTGACCCCCATTTGCAGCCGCGTATACATGCGGCTGCGGTATCGGGTGCAGGGGCTGAGCTCCTGCTGGGGGTATTGGGGGCAACGCCCCCAAGGTCTTAAAAATATAGCTTGTTATTTTTTATTACCTGCCGTATCATAAAAAACAGAAAAAGCAAGAAATGGGGGAAGATAGATGAATTTACCTTTAGAATATACAGAAAAAATGAAAACACTTCTGGGTGCGGAATATGAGGATTATATTGCATCCTTTGATGCAGGACGCTTTTATGGTCTTAGGGCGAACACATGGAAGATCACGCCCGAAGCATTACAGGAAAAAGGTCTGTTTTCCTTAACACCTGTACCCTGGTGTCCGACAGGGTTTTATTATGCAGAGGGGGAACGTCCTGCAAAGCATCCGTATTATCATGCGGGGCTGTATTATCTGCAGGAACCCAGTGCCATGAGCCCTGCGGCGATTCTGCCGATCGAAGAGGGGGACATTGTGCTGGATCTTTGTGCCGCTCCCGGCGGGAAGACCACACAGCTTGGCGGCAGGCTGATGGGAACGGGGCTTCTGGTGGCAAATGATATCAGTGCGGGCAGAGCAAAGACGCTTTTAAAAAACGTAGAGCTTGCAGGGCTTCGCAATACCATTGTGATGAGTGAAACACCTGAAAAGATTGCCGCACGTCTGCCGCAGTTTTTCGATAAGATTCTGGTGGATGCCCCCTGCAGTGGGGAGGGAATGTTCCGCAAAGAGCCGGATATGGTAAAAAGCTGGGATGCGGATATGCTGACTTTCTGCCAGACAGAACAGGCGAAGATTCTGGAAAGCTGTGCCGTATTATTGAAAACAGGCGGTATGCTGCTGTATTCCACCTGTACTTTTTCTGTGGAGGAAAATGAAAAGCGTATCCGTGATTTTCTGGAAAAGCATCCCGAATTTTCTCTCGTTGAGATTCCGAAGGACTTTGGCTTTGCGGCAGGGGTATCACCCTTTGAAGCCTGTGCAAGACTGTATCCCCATAAACTGAATGGAGAAGGGCATTTTCTGGCACTGCTGCAGAAAAAAGAGGATGAAACAGGAATGCCGCTTGCAGAAGAAAAAGGCGAATGGACAAAGCAGATGGAAGCATTCCGCACCTTTGCAGAAGAAACACTGAAAGAACTGCCGAAAGGAAAATATAAAATTTATGGCAATGGGCTGTATCTCCTGCCCGAAGCAACGCCTAAGCTGGAAAAACTGAGAGTACTGCGGACAGGGTGGCTTTTAGGGACATTAAAAAAAGACCGCTTCGAGCCTGCACAGGCATTTGCGATGGGTCTGCGAAAAGAAGAAGTAAAAAATACCGTGGATTTCCCTCTGGAAGATGATCGCGTGATCCGTTACCTGAAAGGGGAAACCGTCGAAGCCAATGACCAGAACGGCAAAGATGGCTGGACATTGGTCTGCGTGGACGGTTTCCCCCTTGGATGGGCAAAATGCCAGAAAGGCAGATTGAAAAATAAATATGCTGTCAGCTGGAAATGGGAGTAAGTTTTGCTTTCCAGCGATAGGCCCACAGCAAAATCATCAGACTGGCAAACATCATTGCCGCAAAGAGGAAATACGAGGTTTTGTATTCTCCTGTATGATCTGCGATAAAACCGGGGATGACGGTAAAGACGATACCGCCAAAGTTGTAGAAAATCTGGAGCCATTTAAGCGTTTTGGCATACTGTTCCCCAGAGGAGAAATCTCCTGCCCATAAGGGCGGGCCTGTGTTATAAATAGAAGCACCGATACCAAGCAGAACTGCCAGTGCATAGGGATAGAATATATTGATCCCGTTCATGCCAATGACAAGGAAACAGCCCAGAATAAAAGTCAGAATCAGCAGAATACTGGAATTTTTGACACCGATACGGTCAGCAAGTGCACCTGAGCCCAGTTTGCTGAGCACCAGAATCAGCCCGAACAGGGAAAAGATACTTGCGGCAAGCTCGGCGGTATAGCCGCAGGTTCTTGTGAGGACGGAAAGATGTCCTGAAAAGGCAAGCCCTGCACCGCCGTTTAAAAACATCATGAAAGCGAACATCATAAGCACATACTGCGGCAGAGGTGCAGAGTTCTGCACGGTAGCCTGGCTTTGCATTGTCTGCTTTTCTCCGAAAGCGGATAAGCCTTTTTGTGCGGGTGTATCCCGGATAAAGAGAAAGACGACAATGGCACTGACTGCAAGAAAAATTGCCTGTAAAAGAAATGCGGTACGCAGGGAATACTTTAAGATGATAGCGGAGAGCAGTGGGCCGAAAAGCATTGTGGCAACGCCTGAGCCTGCAAAGCTGATCCCGACAGCAAGTCCCTTACGGGCATGGAACCAGTTTCCCAATACCAGTGAAACGGGATATACACAGCCTGCACCATAGGCAATACCTGCAAGAACTGCCCCGATGTAATACACAAAGGCATTTCCACCGACAGAAAAGATCAGAGATCCGCCTGCCCCAGTGAGAGATGCAAGCAGGATACCTGTCCGCAGGGAAAATTTCTGATAAAAGATGCCGACGAAAAAGGTTGTTATAAAAGAAGAAAAACAGCGTACGGACAGAATGGCACTGCCCATGCTGTCACTGATGCCTGTGGCTTCAATAAAGGGTAGATAGATGGTTAAGATATTACTGCAAAGACCCATATTGCAGATAAAAAGCCATAAACAGCTCAGGCAGATGACCCAGGCGTAATGGAAATTTTTCATTTGTATGACCTCCTGTGTATGAAAAAACTGAGGTTGCTTGTTTTACAGTATTTTACAGCAGAATACAGGGCTTGTAAATCGACACATTCACTGAAAAAAAGTCCACGATATAAAAACAAATGCACTTTTATCATTGACAAATATGGTATATTTCGTAAAATAGAACTATCGTTTCGCAAAAGCGTAGCTTTTGCAAATGGGGGTCAAGGGGAATCATTCCCCTTGCAGGGAGCTCAAGGGACAG
>CALASU010000116.1 GCA_937888765.1 uncultured Clostridia bacterium
CGTCACTCATTTAATACTATTGCAACTTGCTATTGCAATTTTCCAAAAAGAAAAAACAAGAGCATTTTGGCATAGAACCGAATCCTGAACTTGACAAAGAATATACCGAGGAAGAACGTGAACAGATCAAAAATATGGCAGCAAAGCAATGGGGATTTCCTGCATCAAAGAATGAAGCTGAATTAAACGTAGAAAATCAAAATGCGAGTGAAATGCAGGGACAGATTTGTCTGAATATGTGAGGAGGGACTTGAAATGACTGGAAAGGAATTGAAAAAAGCAGTGCTCCGTGATTTACCTGTGCGATTAGCAACAGCTCATGTAGTCAGTCAGGCAAAACGTCATAATACTGATTTTTACATCAAAGCAGCAGTACAGATAATTGACCATAGGCGGGTACTGGTATTGAATATCTATCATAAGGAAGACCTGCTTTGCGGTAAAATGGAACCTCGCTTCAGAACTTTTCTGACGAAAAAGGCGTATATCTCGCAGGAGTATGGAGATGGTGGTTTCAAATGGCGTACTGGCAGACTGGAAGCTCTTGTGGATTGGAATTATTACAGTGATAAGAAGCCTGTATTTTGTGATACGGGATCGGAAAAGGCGGTTAACCGATATTTTTCCTATCTGAATACAGAAAATCTCCAAAGAACAGCGCTCGAAAAGATCAAGGAAGTTCAGCGGCAGATCATGGATGTTCGTTTGCAGAAAAAACACCAGACGATGAAAGAAGCCATTGACAGAAAAATGCGTGAGATAAAAGCGTTGCCAAAGGATTTTGCAGACTGGATTGATGAAACGGCGATGGCTCACAGCAGGTATATTTACTATCGTTACAGCAGCAGAAAATACATGGATGGGTATTGCACCCACTGTCATCAGGATGTGAAAGTGCATGATATCAGACATCGTTCGGAAGGCGTTTGCCCGAATTGCGGGGTCAAAGTTACTTTTCTTGCGGAAGGTAAAGCAAAGTATGTTGGCGATCATGGGCAGGCGGCGTATTTTCAGAAAACAAAGACTGGATTTGTGGTACGGTATTTCTCTATCAGCAAAATTTATGGGAAAACATATCGGGAACCAAGATTCAGTATCTTTGAACTGAAACGGGACTTTTATGAAGGAAATAAAGTTTCTGTTTATGAGTATCGGCAGTTTAAACAAACTGGAAAGATAAGATGGTGTGATGGATGTCTGAAATTCGGATTTCCTTATGCGGCGGTTTATACGAAGAATCTGAACAGTGTTTTAGAAAGCACACCATATCTCTACAGTGCATTGAAACAGTTTGCTCAGAGATGGGAAGGAGCATCTGTGCATCCTTATCAATATCTGTGGAAATATACCAATATGCCGTGTATCGAATATTTTGTAAAAGCAAGATTGTACACGATGGCATATGCACTGACAAGCTCAGAATGGTATGATTATCATTTGAACAACAAAGGGAAAACAATCCCTGAGATTTTGGGGGTTGACAAGCAGGCGTTCCATTTTGTACAGGCGTGTGATATGTCCTTTCATGAGCTTTCAGCATATAAGAAATTGTTGGAAATCGGGATCAATCTCAGTATCGAAGAATTTAAGCGATTTTACCGCTTGTACCATGAAGAAAAATCGCATCCGGAGATTTATACAGTTCTTCGCTACACCACACTGCATAGGGCAGAGCGGTACTGCAATGAGTGCATAGATGATTCTCACAGATATTTTAATGTTCTGGGAATCTGGAAGGATTATATCTGTTTCAGTGAAGAACTTGGGTATGATCTGAAGAATGAATTTATACTGTTCCCGAAAAATCTTTATCAGGCACACGAACAGGCTTCCAGAGAGGTGCAGAATAAGCGTGAACAGGAAAAAAGAGAAAAGATGCTGGAAGAAGAACGTATGGCAAAGGTACTTCTGCAGGAGTATGGAAAAGTATACCCATGGGAAGACGGAGGATTTTCTGTTGTTGTTCCGAGAGATCTGCTGGAGATCAAGGAAGAAGGACATACTTTGCGGCATTGTGTAGCGACCTATATTTCCGGAGTGGCGAGAGGTGAGACGATCATCCTGCTTGTGCGGCAGATGCATCAGCCGGACAAACCTTTTTATACACTGGAAGTGAAGAAAGGGCGTATCATACAATGTCGAGGCTATGGGAACAAGGATATGACGGAGGATGTAGAGAAATTCATACAGCGGTATGAAAAACAGGTTCTGAAAAAGATCAAAGCAAAAGAGGCGGCATAAAGGAGAGTGAAGCAGCCATGAATGAAAAGGAACGGAGTGAGGCAAATGGAGTATTTGTCAAAGATACAGAAATGGTGCGACTATTATAAAGGAAGATATGATAAGGCAGTTTCTTTGCAGCTGACAGAAGGCAGCAGGTATTATGCTGCTTTTCAGGAAATCGAACGCAGGTATGCAGCCTTGCAGCTCGCTGTAGAGTTTTTGGATATTCTTCCGCATTCTCTTGAGAATGGAGAAGCAGAGTCTACATCGCAGGGCTTTATTCTGATGATTCTGGAAATATTGTTTTTAGGTGAAATCATTCAGAGTGAGGATGGGAAGAAAGAGTATATCAGACAACGTATCGTGATTCAAAAATCCGATGGAAAATTGCAATAGCAAGTTGCAATAGTATTAAATGAGTGACGATCTTTTTC
>CALASU010000117.1 GCA_937888765.1 uncultured Clostridia bacterium
CGCAAAAGCGAACGCTTTTGCAAACGGGGGTCGAGGGGAATCATTCCCCTCGCAGGGAGTTTGAGGGACAGCGTCCCTCTGGAGGAGAACACCATGAAAACAAAGGATTTAACCTATATCGCCCTGATGGCGGCACTTCTATGCATCCTCGCCCCGATCAGCATACCCACAGGCGGGATCGCTTTGTCCCTTGCCACATTCGTCATTTATCTGACAGCCTATCTGCTCCCACCCAAAAAAGCTATGGCTTCCATTGCTCTGTATCTGCTTCTGGGTGCCGTCGGACTTCCTGTATTTTCAGGCTATACGGCAGGCATCAGCCGTTTTGCAGGCACAGGCGGCGGCTATCTTCTGGGCTATCTTTTTCTGGCAGGGATCTCCGCTTTTTTTGTACAGCGTTTTTCCTCTGCGGCTGTACAACTTGCAGGAATGGTTCTCGCAACAGCTATCCTGTATCTGATCGGCACATTCTGGCTTGCCTTTGTCACAAACACACCTTTTTCAGCCGCTCTGCCAATGGGGATGTTCCTCTTCCTCCCTTTTGACTGCATCAAAATGATTTTTGCCTGCATCTTAGGCAGAAAACTAAAATGCTATATATAATAAAAAGCGATTCTATTTTCCAGAATTAAAATAGAATCGCTTTTATTATTTTTCTAAAATTAAATTCCTTTGCAGAAACAAAGTTTCTGCATATCAGGGTGCAGGGAAATGATTTCCCTGCCGAGGTTTTGGGCAGAGCCCCAAGATCTTTTATAAAATCAACATTGTCGCAATACTGAAATAGATTATCAATGCCATTGCGTCTACCAGTGTTGTAATCAGAGGGCCCGCCATCATCGCAGGGTCTAATTTTACGACCTTCGCAAAGATTGGCAGGATACAGCCGATGGTCTTTGCCAGCACAACCGCCGCCCCCATACTCAGGGAAACCGTTACATTGATTGCATATGTCGTACCGGAGCTCATAAGGGTCATTCTGCCGAAGTTTACCGCCGCCAGAATCAGCCCGCAGATTGCCCCGACCGCAATTTCCTTGAATAAAACCTTAAGTGTATCTCTTGTCTGAATTTCGCCCAGAGCCAGACCACGAATGATCATCGCCGAAGCCTGTGAACCTGCATTACCGCCTGTACCTGTGATGATCGTCATAAAACTCGAAAGCACTACAACACTGCTCAGCAGATCCTGATAACGGTCAATTACCATCGCACTCAATGTACCCGAAATCATCAGTACACACAGCCAGGGAATACGGTTCTTCGCCAGACTGAATACACTCATTTTCAGGTATTCATCATCTGAGGGCAGTACGGCAGCCATCAGTTCCATATCTTCTGTGGTTTCCTGTTCGATAACATCCACGATGTCATCGACAGTGATAATACCGACCAGTCTGCCTTCCTTATCCGTTACAGGCAGAGCCATCCAGTCGTATTTTTTAAAGATTGCCGCTACTTCTTCCTGGTCATCCATTGTATTTACGGATACAACGTCATCCTGCATCAGATTTTTGATCAGATCATCGTCATTGGCACAGATCAGTGTTCTCAGCGGCACAACGCCCAAGAGTTTCCGCTGCGGGTCGATGACATAACAGGTATAGATCGTTTCCTTGTCCATCCC
Organism: uncultured Clostridia bacterium; assembly: GCA_937888765.1. Classification (GTDB taxonomy): domain Bacteria; phylum Bacillota; class Clostridia; order Lachnospirales; family Anaerotignaceae; genus Anaerotignum_A. Next base: position 1,627 of record CALASU010000117.1, read on the forward strand.
TGTCCGCTTGATTTCCTGCATTGCTGTCGCAACCGTCATCTGCTCTCTCAGTCGCACAAACTCAATTGTCATCAGACTGCCCGCAGAGTTTTCGGGATAGTTCAGAAAACGGTTGATGAGCTGTCTTGTTTCCGCGTCTGTGTTACGAAGCACCTTTTTGACCAGATTGGCAGGTGCTTCCTCCAGAAAGTCAACCGTATCATCGAGGAACATTTCGTCAACGATGTTTCGCACTTCTCGGTCAGTGATCGACTGTACGATGTGCTCCTGTGTATCGTTATCCATAAAGGAGAATACCTCTGCCGCCATATCCTTCGCAAGCAGACGGAAAACAAACAATCTCTTTTCCGCAGTCAGTTCGTCCAGATATTCCGCCACATTGGCAGGCTGTTCTTCCTTCAGTTCATTTTTCAGTGTAATATATTCGCCGCTATCTATCAATTCATTCAGATGCGCGAACAATTCCAGCATTTCTTCATCCATATTTTCACCCCATCTTTAAATAAAAAAGCACCGTATCTGTGAAAGTTTCTTTCACTCTACCGTGCATTTTTCCGCAAAAAGGGTACAGACATACAGAGTCTGTGTTTATTCGATTTCTGGCAGACCCAAATGCACGGCATATATTTTCTGATATCGTCGACACCCCTCCGGTTCTAAGGGAATACCGTCCTTACTATGACCGTCCATTCTGTTTCCACCTCTGCTTTCTGTTCCGTATGTTTTGATCTGAATGATTTCTTAACATTCTCAGTATATTCCTCTAAAATTTTTGCGTCAACACCCTTTCGAGAAAATCTCCGAAAACTTTTTGGTTTTTATAGGAAAAACGGGCTTTTTTTGCTATAATAAAAGACAGGTTTCTGAAACAATGATACAGAAATATAAAAGGGAGGCTTTTCCATGAAGATAAGAAGCGACTTTGTAACCAACAGCAGCAGCTCCAGTTTTATCACAATAGATATCAACAGCAAGACCTTTGTTGATATTCTCCGCAGATTCGAGGAAGAACTGACAGAAGCAGACTTATTCAACATCAACATTTCCTCCGACACAGATGTCAATATCTTTGCCGATGAATGGTATGCTGATCAGCCTTCTGACGAAAGCGATATCGTAGACTCTCTGGCACGGTTTTTCTTTGAAGAAATCTATATCTCCGGCGAATACGATGATCCTGAAACGGAAGAAGCAGAGCGTCTGGAATTTGAAGAAGATTATGAAGATGAGGAATCTGTCTGTCTGGATATTGCAAGAGCAATTGTTGAGGCAAAAGAAGATATCGAAGCCGATCTGGAATCTGTCAAATGGGCCAACGGTAGTGTAGGCTGGGGCGGCGATGATGAAACCCGCTTCGATCCCGATATGTACAGTGCAGATGCTTTAGAGGAAATTTATACAGCCATCATGGAAGAAACGGGCTGTTCCAGAGAAGAAATCACGGACGAAGATTTCAGCGATTATGTGATCGACAAATCCAATGAATCCGAAAGCGTTTTTGAATACAACAGAAAAACAGGCAAATGTACATTTGATTATGACTACAGACTGATGGATTAAGTCTGCAGCTAATCTATCATTTCAGAAAAAGAAAAGGAGGCGATTCCAATGGCTTTAAAAGATACCATTCAGGAATTTAAAGAATTTGCAGTAAAAGGCAACGTAGTAGACATGGCAGTCGGTGTAATCATCGGCGGTGCTTTCGGTAAGATCGTAACATCTTTTGTAAATGATCTGGTAATGCCCGCAATCGGCAAAATGACAGGCGGCACAGACTTCACGCAGATGTTCCTGCCCCTCGACGGCAACACCTATGCCACACTGGAAGAAGCACAGGCGGCAACAGCAACCATTGCTTATGGTGCTTTCATCACACAGGTACTGGATTTTCTGATCATCTCTGTTGTAATCTTCTTCGCACTGAAGATGCTGGCGAAATTGAAACGCCCCGAAGCACCCGCACCCGAAGAAGCACCTACAACAAAAACCTGTCCTTTCTGTAAGACAGAAATTTCCATTGAGGCAACACGCTGCCCCAACTGTACATCCCATCTGGAAGCGTAATTTTTTGAGGGCGTTGCCCTCAAACTCCCACCAAGGGGGTCACCCCCTTGGAACCCGAT
>CALASU010000118.1 GCA_937888765.1 uncultured Clostridia bacterium
GGTCAAGGGGAATCATTCCCCTTGCAGGGTGCTCGAGGGACAGCGTCCCTCGAAAAGAGGAGTGATAAAAATGTTTGATATACAGGAAGAATTGAAGAAACTGCCCCAGAAGCCGGGTGTGTATCTGATGAAGGATGCAGACGAGCACGTGATTTATGTCGGTAAGGCGATCAACCTCAAAAACCGTGTGCGCCAGTACTTCCAGAGTAGTCGTAACCATACACCCAAAACCCGTGCCATGGTGGAGCAGATTCGGGAATTTGAATATATTGTAACGGATTCGGAATTGGAAGCACTGATTCTGGAGTGTAATCTCATTAAGAAATATAATCCTTATTATAATATCCTCCTGAAAGACGATAAAACCTATCCTTATATTAAGGTAACGGTGCAGGAGATGTTCCCTCGTATTTTCATTACCCGACGTATGGAAAAGGATAAGGCGAAGTACTATGGTCCTTTTACGGATGTGGTAGCGATGAAAGAAACGGTGGAAATTCTGCATAAGCTGTTTCCTATTCGGAAATGTAAAAAACGCTTTCCTGTGGAAATCGGTAAGGAACGTCCCTGTCTGAATCACCATATCGGGCAATGTATTGCCCCTTGCAGCGGAGAGATCAGCGAAGAAGAGTATGCGGCATATATTAAGGATGCCATGAATTTTCTGGAGGGCAAGCATGATGCTATTCTCAAAAAAATGCAGCAGGAAATGCAGGAAGCGGCAGGAGCCATGGAGTTTGAAAAAGCGGCTTCTCTGCGGGATAAGATCAGAGCGATTCAGAGTGTGGCACAGCGGCAGAAGATGGAAAATACAGGCATTGCAGACGCAGATGTGATCGCCTTTGTACGGGCGTTTGAAGAATGTCTGATGCAGGTGTTCTTTATTCGCGGCGGCAAAATGACGGGGCGTGAGAATTTCACGGTTTCTGCGGCGGAGGAACAGAGCAGAAGCGAAGTGCTGACAGCATTTGTAAAGCAGTTTTACAGCGGAACGGCATATATTCCCAAGGAAATCATTTTGCAGGAATCCCTTGTGGAAGAAGAAAGCGAATTGATTGCCGCATATCTTTCTGATCGCCGAGGAAGTAAAGTCACACTGACAGTTCCTGTTAAGGGCGAAAAGCATAAATTGGTGGAACTGGCACATAAAAATGCGATGTTGGTGTTTGAGCAGTTCGGCGAAAAACTCAAACAGGAAGAACGCCGCACCAAGGGTGCAATGGAAGAAATCAGACAGGTGTTGGGTCTGCCTGCTGCTTTGCAGAGAGTGGAAGCCTATGATATTTCCAATACGCAGGGCTTTGCATCTGTTGGCTCTATGGTCGTTTTTGAGGATGGGCGTGCCAAAAACAGCGATTACCGTAAATTTAAGATACAGACTGTAGTCGGGGCAAACGATTATGCTTCCATGAAAGAAGTGATCACGCGCCGTATGAACCATGCTTTAAAAGAAAAGACGGAGGGGAAAACAAGCAGCTTTACCCGTCTGCCCGATCTGATTCTGATGGACGGCGGTAAGATACAGGTGCAGGCGGCAGAAGAGGTGCTTCTGGCGTTTGGGATGCAGATTCCTGTCTGCGGTATGGTAAAGGATGATAAGCACCGCACGAGAGGGCTGTTTTTCCAAGGAGAAGAAATCAAAATGCCGCTGACAGGCGAAGGTTTTAAATTGGTTACACGCATACAGGATGAAGTGCACCGTTTTGCCATCACTTATCACAGAAAGCTGCGGCAGGAGCGGAATCTGCATTCTGTTCTGGATGATATCAAGGGGATTGGTCCCGTACGCCGTAAGGCACTGATGCACCACTTTGGTACGATTGAAAAGATTGCAGAAGCAGAGGTTGCCGATCTTCTGGAAGTGGACGGCATGACCATTCCTGCGGCAGAACAGGTCTATCTTTTCTTTCATCAACACGAATTGCAGCAGGAAGTACCAAATGAATTGCCAAACGGATGATTTTCGGGTATGATAGAAAGATAACAAATGAATTCTGTGTGTTTGAAAGATGGAAAAAGGGGGAAGGTTATGTATTCTGCAGAACTGTCAAAAATTGTGGAAGAATTTCAGCTTGAAAATATGCTGCCGGAAATTTCTCTGGAGGGGCGTTCTATTATCCGAAAGGAAATCAATCGTCCTGCATTGCAGCTGACAGGCTTTTATGAGAGGTTTGACAATGACCGTCTGCAGATCATTGGGCGGGTTGAGCATAGCTATCTGCAGAGCTTATCCGAAGAGATGCGCAGACAGGCGATCAGACATCTGTTTCAGTATCATATTCCCTGTCTGGTCATTTGCAAGAATCTGCCTGTTTTCCCGGAAATGCTGGAATACGGCAGAAAATATAATGTTCCCATTTTCCGCACCACACAGATCACAACGGACTTTGCGGCAGAGATTATTTTCTGGCTGCGTAAAGAACTGGCAGAGCGTGTGATGATGCATGGGGTACTGGTGGATATTTACGGCGAGGGCGTCCTGATTACGGGGGCAAGCGGCATCGGCAAGAGCGAAACGGCACTGGAGCTGATTAAAAGAGGACATCGTCTGATTGCGGATGATGCGGTGGAAATTAAGAAAATTGCAGACCGTACACTGGTGGGAACCTGCCCGGAAATGATCCGCTATCTGATTGAACTGCGCGGCATTGGTATTATCAATGTAAAGGACTTATTTGGTGTAGGTTCCGTCAAGCAGAAAAAGAATATTGATCTGGTCATCAAGCTGGAGTTGTGGGACGGAAAATCCGGCTCTTATGACAGGCTTGGACTGGATGACCAATATATTGAAATTCTGGGGAACAAGGTACGCTGTAATACAATTCCCATTCGTCCCGGCAGAAATGTAGCGATTATCTGTGAATCTGCGGCTATGACGAACAGACAGAAAAAAATGGGAACCCATACAGCATTGGATTTTGAACAGCGTATTTTGCAGAATAATGGAAAAGCATGAAACGTATCAAAAGCGTAAATAAAGAGGTGAAACTATGAAACAGGCGATTCAGGAATTACAGCTTGTATTAGGAGAACAGGGCTTGCTGTTAAATGAGCCTATGAAAGAGCATACAACATTTCGTGTGGGCGGTGCGGCAGATCTGTTTGTGATGCCAAAGGATGCGGAGGAACTGAAGGGCTGTATTTCTATTTTGAAACAGCAGGGAATTCCGTTTTTGATTATCGGCAACGGCAGCAATCTGCTGGTGCGGGATAAGGGCATTCGTGGGGCAGTGATTCAGATTTATCAGAGAATGAGCAATATCACGCTGGAAGGCGAAACGATGTATATTCAAAGCGGTGCACTGCTCAGTGCGGCGGCGGCAAAGGCGGCAGAGGCAGGGCTGACAGGTCTGGAGTTTGCTTCTGGCATTCCCGGCACACTTGGCGGGGCTGTTGTTATGAATGCGGGGGCATATGGCAATGAGATGAAAGATGTGCTTGTGAGTGTGGATGTGCTGACAGCGGAGCTGGAAGTGAGAACCATTCCTGCGACAGAATTGGAACTGGGGTATCGTCACAGCATTATTCCCGAAGTCGGGTATGTCATACTTGGCGCAAAACTGCAATTGCAGAAGGGGGAC
>CALASU010000119.1 GCA_937888765.1 uncultured Clostridia bacterium
CTAATTGCAATACACCCGCTACCTGTTCCAATATCTAATATTTTAGGATTTTTTATATTATTATCTTTTAAAAGCTTAATTGTATTTTCAACTAATAATTTTAATACCAAAAAACTATCATTTGAAAGTGAAAATATCATTAGTTTAAATAAGATAAATAGTTTAGTTAAGCAAATAGAACCAGAAGTTAGTGTTATTGATAATATTAAAAGTACCAATAAAGAATATCCGATTATTGATTTAGTTGTTGCAATTATTTTAGTCTTAGTTAGTTTAATTGTACCATTTAAAATACTTAAAGATGTTTTTATTATTATTTCATATATTATTCTTTTAAAAAGACCAGTTATTAATTCAGTTAAAACTTTAATTAGAAGTAAGTCAATTAATGAGAATTTACTTATTACCATCTCTTGTATTGGAGCCTATTTAATCGGGGAAGTATATGAAGGTATCATCTCCGGCGTGACAAACTGGGGGATTTATGTGGAATTGCCGAATACGGTTGAAGGCATGATCGCTCTGGCAAATCTGGAAGATGATTATTATGAATTCGATGAAAAGACCATGCAGGTGTTCGGCAGACACAGCAAAAAGAGTTATCGTCTGGGCGACCGTGTGCTGATCTATGTGGCAAGGGTTGACCGCGCAATGGGCACCATCGACTTTATGTTCGAAGAAGCATGGGAAGATTTTGAATAAATTGCTTTGAAGGACTCTGTCCCTCAAACTCCCTGCGAGGGGAATCATTCCCCTCGACCCCGATTGGAAATACAAATTTCAAAGAAATTTGTATTTCGTATAAAAGTTTAGGTCAAGCCTTTTCAAAGGCTTGCGGGAGTTTGAGGGCAGAGCCCTCAAGATCTTTGTAAGAATTTTGCAGGATTTGTAACAGAATCGTCATTTGCATTTTTGTAAAAATGTGATATAATAGTTCTTGCAGTGAGAAACAAAGAAGGAGGTGTCTTGTATGGCAAGAGCGAAAGGAACAAAACTGATTGCCCAGAACAAAAAAGCATATCACGATTATTTCATCGAAGAAACCATACAGGCAGGGATTTCTTTGGCAGGGACAGAGGTAAAAAGTCTGCGTCTGGGCAAGTGCAGTCTGAAAGAAAGCTATATCCAGATCAAAGACGGGGAAGCGTTCATCTACAATATGCACATTAGCCCCTACGAGCAGGGCAATATCTTCAATAAAGACCCTCTGCGTCCCAGAAGACTGCTGCTGCATAAATCTCAGATCCGCAAATGGGATCACGAAGTCCGTGCGGCAGGCTATACAGTGGTACCTCTGAAGGTTTACCTTGACCGCAGCTATGTGAAGGTTGACGTAGCTCTGGCAAAAGGTAAAAAGCTCTATGACAAGAGAGACACCATTGCCAAAAACGATATCCGTCGTCAGGCGGAAAAGGATTTCAAAATCAGAAATCTTACTTTGTAAGAATTTTGTCGTTTATACTTCATTCGCTTCGTGAGTGAAATTCTCACGGGGGTGCAATGGTTTCGACGGGAGTCTTGAAAGTAGGGATAGCCATCCGCAGACCAGTGACTGCGTCAAAAAACTGGAACTTTTTTAAAAAGAAACGACAAAAATAATTTTGCACTGGCTGCCTAATTAACGGCGCCTGTCGGCCTCCGATTTCTCACCGTCGGAGAGTCCGGCATCGACTTGGTGGGGAACTTTTCAGCCTAAGCTTTGCGGTTGAAAAAGATACATGAAGCTACTGAGGGACAAAGCCTGTCATTCGGCGTTGGATCGAGGGAATGTCAAAAGACTGACTGTGATGGGAGAAGTTCTTATGGATGGGTTTTCGGACAGGGGTTCAATTCCCCTCACCTCCACTCAAAAGCCTTGATTTTCAGGGCTTTTTTATTTTCTCAAAAAGTGGAATATACAAAAGGTACTCAAAAAGGTATTCAAACCGGTTGAATTTTGATGAATTTAAAGAAATTTATTGCTGTCAGGGATAAAACAAGTATACATTGAGGAAGTTAAATTATGAAAAGAATCTTTCATTATAAAATCATGGAGAAAGACGCAGGAAAAACCATTGAAGCCTTTCTCTTAGAACAGCAATACACCCCCAGCTGCATCAAATATCTGAAACGAGCGGAAAGCAGGATTACAGTCAACGGCATCTGGGAGTTTGTAAACAAACAGTTAAAAGAAAATGATATTCTGGAAACCGTTTTCATAGAAGAAAGTTCGGAGAATATCCCTCCTGTGGAAATGCCTCTGGATATTGTTTATGAAGATGAGGATATCCTTGTTCTGAACAAGGCGGCCAATCTGCCGATGCATCCCTCTAAAGGATATGAATATAAAAGCCTTGCAAACGGCGTACTGTTTTATTATGAAAAACAGGGGATTCCCTTTGTATTCCGAAGCGTAAATCGTCTGGATCAGCAGACGACAGGACTTGTCATTATAGCTAAAAATATGCTGAGCGGAGCAATTCTGAGTGAATCCATGAGGAACAGAGAGATTCGTAGAACCTATCTTGCTGTGACAGAAGGGGAAATTCCCGAAAAAGGAACGATTGACCTTCCGATTGGCAGAAGGGAAGGCTCTGCGGTGGAACGCTGTATTGATGAAAATGGTATGAAGGCTGTGACACATTATGAACGGCTGAAGTATGCAAATGGGCACTCTCTTGCAAAGATCCGTCTGGAAACGGGGCGAACCCATCAGATTCGTCTGCATATGAGAGCCATCGGGCATCCGTTGCCTGCAGATGTCTTATATAACCCCAATTTTGCTGTCATCGACAGACATGCTCTCCATTCATGGAAGCTGGAATTCCCGCATCCGATTACGAAAGAAATGCTGTCTTTTGAGCAGGAACTGCCGGAGGATATGAAGCGTATTTTTTGTTTGTGATATGGTGTATTTATAATAGGAAATGAAATGGTATCAGAGAGCGACTGTCCGAACGCCGTTTTTGTGAAAAAAATAGGAAGGTTTTTAACTGCATATAGTCAAAAATCTGGACATTTGAAACGCACTTGTTTTTGTGAGAAAAACAGGTGTGTTTTTGTATGTATGAAATAAAATAAAGAAGAACTGTGAAATTCCATAAATTTTTGCTTTTTTATTGGAAAAAACAGGAATTTTTGTTTGAAAGGCATTATAATTAGGCAAGAAAAAGACAGAAAGAGTGAAGGAAAATGAAAGAAAACAGACTGCCCCAAAGATTGACGATGTATTTTCTGGGGTTATTGATTATTACCTGCGGGATTGCCATTTCGGTAAAGTCCAATTTCGGGGTAACTCCCGTTAGCTCCATTCCGTATACCATGACCTGTGTGCTGGGGATGGAAATGGGGAAAGCGACGATTGTATTCCACAGCCTGCTGGTTGGTGTGCAGATTCTGATTCTGCGCGGAAAGTTTGAGTGGAAAAATGTGTTACAGGTACTGGTTGGGATTGTATTCGGCTATTTTACGACCTTCTTTAACTGGGGGGCTTCGTTTCTGCCTACACCGGATAATATCGTGATCCGACTGCTGATGATGGTAGCCAGTACCTGCTGTATTGCTCTTGGTTTATTTTTCTATGTGCCTGCCAATATTATGCCGCTTTCTATCGAGGGCACAATGGCAACGATTGCGCAGGTAACAAAGATCGAATTTCCAAAGGTAAAGATCGGTTTTGACTGCACGATGGTCGTGATCTCTCTGGTGTCCTGTCTGATCGGGATTGGAGGGCTTGGCAGTGTCGGCATCGGGACAGCATTCGGTGCGGTTTTTGTCGGTGTTATCATGGGCAGGCTGAATTGCAGTAAGCTTGGTGAATGGAGAAACGGTGTTCTGTATGGCAGGCAGACAGAAGCGGCGGCAGAGCCTATGCACAGAGAGGGTGTTGTGGTAACCATTTCCAGAGAATCAGGATCTGCCAAAGGTAGAACAGCTGTATCATACGGAGGAACGCGTGATCCGGGAGCTGGCGGCAAAAGGCTCCTGTGTTATTGTAGGCAGACTGGCGAACCATATCCTGCGGGATTTTGACAATACCTTTGATGTATTTATCAGTGCGGATATAGAGGCGAAGCTGGAGCGTGTAATGGCTAGGGACGGCATCAGTCGGGAGGAAGCTGAAAAGCAGATTCATAAGGTAGAAAAAGAGAGCAAATCACTGTGCATACTTTACACACGAGCAGTGGGGCAATGCAAAGCAGTATGATCTGCTGCTCAAATCCAACCTGCTGGGGACTGCGGGAACGGTGGAGCTGATCGCTTCTTTTCTGGAAAAAATGCAGCAGAAAGAGGATGTCGCTTAAGTGTATTCTGATAGAAATACAAATGTAAAAAATATAGAAATATTTCTATACAATTTGCATAAAAAATTAAATCAAAATAGTAGAAAATGATGAAAAATGAATCATACATTGACACTGCAATTTTGAAAACAGTATAATGAAAAAAATAGTATGAAACCGATTTCGCAGAGGGGGAATTTTATGTCCAGCATCAGAGAAGTTGCGAGAAGAGCAGGCGTTTCTCCATCAACTGTTTCCAGGGTGATCAATGGCACTGCCAAAGTAGACCCTGCCAAAGCGGAAAAGGTACTCGCTATTATTGCTGAAACGGGTTTCAAACCCAACGAACTCGCACGAGCTCTGTATAAAAAATCCTCTAAGATAATAGGTGTGATTGTACCAAATATTGAAAACGCCTTTTTCGGTGAACTGGCTAGAGCCATAGAGGAAGAAGCCTATAAAAACGGCTATCGGATTCTGTTGTGTAATTCGCTGAATGATACCGAAAAGGAAGTGCTCAATATCAGCACATTGAATCAGCTGCACGCGGATGGGATTATTATTATGACGAGCAGTGAAGATTTGAAATCCCGCATTGGAAATTGTAATATTCCTTTTGTGATCCTCGACCGTGAGATTGAGGGTCTGAATGAAATCGCCTGTATTGAGTCTGATCATTATAAGGGGGGCATGCTTGCGGCACAGCATCTGCTGGACTGCGGCTGTAAAAAAATCATCTGTATGCGCGGCCCGCAGCGTTTTTCCAGCGGTCAGCAGAGATTTCGGGGATACCTGGAAGTCTGCAGACGGAATGGTCTGGAAGAACTCTGGATGGACTGCGATTATGATTATGAGGATGGACTGCGGGTGGCGGAAGAGCTGCTTACAAAGTATCCCGATGCAGATGGTATGATTGCCTGTAATGATATGGTTGCTATTGCAAGCTATAAGATTCTGCAGAAGCTTGGCTATCGTGTGCCGGAAGATATACAGCTGATCGGCTTTGACAATATTCGTTTCAGCCGCCTGTTTACGCCGGAATTTACTACGATCCTACAGCCTATTAAGGATCTTGGCAGGGTAGCAGTCAGTGCGATTGTGGAAAATGGAAAAGGTGTTTCTGTTCCGAAGAAGCTGCTGTTTGATGTGGCTTTGGTGGAACGGCAGACAACAAAAGGAACGAAGGAAAACCGTTAATCAGGTTTTATGGAAGAAGGGGGAAGCATACATTGAAAAAACAGGGAATTCTAAACAGTGACATTTCCAGAGTTTTATCTTACTTGGGTCATACAGACTGTATCGCTATCGGCGACTGCGGGCTGCCGATTCCCGATGAAGTGGAACGCATTGATCTTGCACTGTGCTTTGGAGAACCTACCTTTATGAGAACACTTGAAATCGTGGCAGGCGATATGAAAGTTGAAAAAATCGTTCTGGCAGAAGAAATCAAGGAACAGAATCCCGATGTTCTCTCTCAGGTGGAAGCCTTTTTTGACGGACAGGCGGTAGAGGTAGAATTTGTATCTCATACAGAGCTGAAAGCAAGAACACACGACTGCAAAGCCGTGATTCGTACCGGCGAAACAACACCTTATGCAAATATTATTTTGCAGTCCGGCTGTATTTTTGCCTGAATCGGAATGACAGAAGAAAAAGATAGAGCCTGCAGAAAGGAGTGTTGTAAAGCATGAATGTAAAAATGACGGGCATAGACAAATCCTTTGGCTCCAACCAGGTACTGAAGGGTGCCGGATTTGAGCTGAGAGATGGGGAAGTACACGCACTGATGGGTGAAAACGGTGCGGGTAAGTCTACGCTGATGAAAATATTGACGGGGGTATATACAAGAGATGCCGGTACCGTTTGGGTTGACGGGCAGGAAGTTGTATACAAAAACCCTCAGGAAGCAGAAAAAGCAGGGATTGTATTCATTTACCAGGAACTGAACGTACTGTTTGACCTGACTGTAGAAGAAAACCTGTTCATGGGTAAGGAAATCACAAAAGGTTTCGGTATCTGTGACAGAAAAGCAATGCGTGCAAAAGCGAAGGAAGTTATGGACAGAGTAGGGGTAAATATCCCTGTAGATGCTGTAATGTCCGATCTGTCTGTAGGGCAGCAGCAGATGGTAGAAATCTGTAAAGCACTGATGGCAGATGCGAAAGTCCTCATCATGGACGAACCTACTGCAGCACTGACAGCAAGTGAAACAGAAGGTCTGTTTAAGGTAATCAATTCCCTGCGTGAAAAGGGTGTATCTATTGTATATATCTCTCACCGTATGGAAGAAATTTTTGAACTGTGCGACAGAATCACTGTTCTGCGTGACGGTACATATGTAGGCACTGAAGTCATCAGTGAAATTGATCTGGACCATATCGTACAGATGATGATCGGCCGTACAATCGGTGAACGTTTCCCCAAACGTGAAGCAACCATCGGTGCAGAAGTGCTCCGTGTAGAAGGTCTGACAAGCGGCAAACTGTTCAAGGATGTTCACTTTGATGTAAAAGCAGGGGAAGTACTTGGCGTTTCCGGTTTGATGGGTGCAGGCAGAACAGAAATCATGCACGCAATCTTCGGCAACCTTCCCATTGATGCAGGTAAAGTATACATCGACGGAAAAGAAGTCAATATCAAGAGCCCCAGACAGGCGATTGCCGCAGGCATCGGCTTTATCACAGAAGACCGTAAGGTAGAAGGTCTGCTGTTAGAAAAGAGTATTGCAGAAAACATTGATATCGCAAACCTGGGCAAAATCTCCAATGGCTTTGTGCTGGATAAAGGCAAACAGGATGCGATTGTAAAAAGAGGTATTGATGAATTCAAGATCAGATGCTTCGGTCCTGACCATGAATGCGGCAACCTTTCCGGTGGTAACCAGCAGAAGGTTGTACTGGCAAAATGGGTATACACAGATCCTAAGATTCTGATTCTGGACGAACCTACCCGTGGGGTGGATATCGGTGCGAAGAAAGAAATCTACAGCATCATTAACCAGCTGGCAGCCAAAGGCGTAGCGGTTATCATGGTATCTTCCGAACTGCCCGAGGTTCTGGGCATGAGCGACCGTATTGCAGTTGTACATGAAGGTAAGATTACAGGTATCATTGATGCGGCGGAAGCAGATCAGGCGAAAGTAATGACATTAGCTACAGGGGGAAGTTTATAATGGAAAATAATAAGAAAAAATTAAGTGCGTATCTGAGTGAGTATGCTGCATATATCGCTCTGCTGCTGCTGGCAGTGGTTCTGTGCTGTATCAGCCCTGAATTCAGAACAGCAAGCAACTTTTTGAATCTGATGCGTCAGGCAACATTCAATGGTCTGATTGCGTTTGGTATGACTTGTGTAATCCTGTCTGACGGTATTGATCTGTCCGTAGGTTCCACATTTGCACTGAGTGCGATTATCTGTGCGGAAATGCTGGTAACAGGGATCTCTGCACCCGTTGCCATTCTGGCATCTCTGATTGTTGGTACTGTACTGGGTGCAGTCAGCGGTATTCTGGTAACAAAAGGCCGTCTGCAGCCTTTCATCGCTACACTGATTACCATGACAGCTTACCGTGGTTTTGCAATGATTCTGACAGATGGTAAACCTATCTCCAGACTGTCCGCATCCATTGAAAGCGATTTCGGTAAAACGCTGTTTGAAGGTCTGGGCAAAGGTACACTCAACATTGGTATCGGTATTCCCGTACCCGTTATTATCATGCTGGTAGTACTGGCAATCTTCTGGTTTATGCTGCACAAAACAACATTCGGCAGAAAGATCTATGCAACAGGTTCTAACATTAAATGTGCAAACCTGGTTGGTGTTGACACAACAAAAACAAAAATCATCGTTTACGCAATCTCCGGTTTCATGGCAGCTCTGGCTGGTCTGATCATGATTTCCCGCGTAGACTCCGCACAGTCCATTCTGGGTGAAGGCTACGAACTGGACGCGATCGCAGCGGTAGCTCTGGGTGGTACATCCATGAGCGGCGGCCGTGGTAAAATCATGGGTACATTCGCAGGTGTTCTGATTATCGCAGTACTGAACAACGGTATGAACATCATGGGTATCAATACATATTATCAGTCCGTAGTAAAAGCACTGGTTATCCTGATTGCGGTATTGGCTGACCATAAGAGATAATTTTATAAAACGATTTTGTTAAGAGAAGCTTCTTAACAGCAGAACCGGAAAGTTCCGGTTACTCACAAATGTTATATGAGCGGCTGCGCGTGGGAACAGTGTTGCCGCTTATATATAGGAACAAGGAAAAGAAAAACAAAAAACAAACAAGAAAATGGAGGCAGGAAACATGAAAAAAGTATTTGCAATGATTCTTTGCGTAAGCATGATGGCTACAGCACTGGTTGGCTGTGGCGGCGGCGCAGCTGAAGAACCCGCAGCAGAAGAAGCAACAGCTACAGCAACAGAAGGTGCGATCGGTCTGTCCGTATCCACACAGAACAACCCCTTCTTCGTAACACTGGTAGAAGGTGCTGAAGCAGCTGCTACAGAAGCAGGCGTAGGTCTGACAGTAGTAGACGCTGGTGATGACGTTACAAAACAGGTTTCTGACGTAGAAGACCTGCTGAGCAAAAACATCAGTGTTCTGATCATCAACCCTGTTGACTCCGATGCAGTTTCCGGCGTTGTTCAGGGTGCTATTGATGCAGGTATCAAAGTAATCGCTGTTGACCGTGTTGTAAACGGTGTAGAAGTTGACTGTACAATCGCTTCCGACAACGTAATGGGTGCTGAAATGGCTACACAGTACATTGTTGACACACTGGGCGAAGGTATCAAAGTGGCTGAACTGCAGGGCGTTCCCGGTGCATCCGCTGCTATCGACCGTGGTGAAGGTTTCCACAAAGTAGCTGACGCGAAACTGGAAGTAGTAGCTAGCCAGACAGCTAACTTCGACCGTACAGAAGGTATGACAGTAATGGAAAACATGCTGCAGGCTAACCCCGACATTCAGGCTGTATTCGCAGCTAACGACGAAATGGCTCTGGGTGCTGTAGAAGCAATCGCAGGTGCAGGCAAAGACATCATGGTAGTTGGTTTCGACGCTACAGATGACGCAGTAGCAGCAATCAACGAAGGCAAAATGGACGCAACAGTAGCTCAGCAGCCCTTCAAAATCGGTGAATCCGCTGTAGAAGCAGCAGCGAAACTGATCGCTGGTGAAACAGTTGAAGCTAGCATCCCCGTTGAAGTAGCTCTGGTTACAGCAGAAGCAGCAGCTGAATAATTCAGTCTGAATTAAAAAAAGAGGTAATTACATGAAGGTATTGAATATTGGTTCCCTGAACCTGGATTTTGTATATCAGGTTGACCATATGGTCCAGCCGGGTGAAACAGAAGCAAGTGAAGGCATGAATGTTTTTCTGGGCGGCAAAGGGATCAATCAGTCCATGGCACTGGCAAAGGCCGGCGTTGAAATTTATCATGGCGGTATGATCGGTGAAGATGGACAGGTCTTTTTGGACGCTTGCAAAGAACATGGTGTGAATGCAGATTACATCAAAACAGTAGAAGGCAAGACAGGTCACGCAATCATTCAGGTAGACAAAAATGCACAGAACTGCATCCTGCTCTACGGTGGTGCAAACCAGATGCTGACAGAAAGCTATGTGGATGAAGTACTGGCAAACTTTGAAAGCGGTGACATCCTGCTGCTGCAGAATGAAGTGAACCAGCTGCCCTATATTGTAGATCGTGCATATGAAAAAGGTATGCAGGTAGCACTGAATCCTTCTCCTTTCAATGACAAACTGAAAGAAGTGGATATGAAAAAAGTCAGCATTTTCCTGCTGAACGAAGTGGAAGGCGGTCAGATTACAGGGATGACAGATCCCGATGATGTTCTGGCTAAAATGAGAGAAATGTTCCCCCAGGCAAAGATCGTTCTGACACTTGGCAAAGACGGTGCACTGTATGCGGAAGGCGATGTGATCCATCGTCAGCCCATCTTTAAAGTACAGGCAGTAGATACAACTGCTGCAGGGGATACCTTTACAGGTTATTTCCTGGCAGGTTTGATTGAAGGAATGGAAATTCCCGACATCCTGAAAATGAGTGCGAAAGCATCCTCTATTGCTGTTACAAGAGAAGGTGCTGTACAGTCCATTCCTCTCAGACAGGAAGTACTGGATGCATTGAAATGATGTTTTTCCTTTCAAGGGAATTCACGGAATAAAAAATTATGAATTTTTAACAGAGTTGGAGCGCATGAAACGCGTTTCAGCTCTGTTTTTTTTACAATAAAATAAAAGGATTTTGAAAAAATATGCAGAAATAAAATATAATCTGGTAAAATCATCGAAAAAAATTTACCAGATGTTTGCTGACAGAAAAATTTTGGATTCGACAAGTTGTATAAAAAACAAATGTCCGCAAGAGGTTTTCATATAAAAATTGTTGGTAGATATTGACATATTCACAAAAATGAGTATATACTTAGTGCAAATAGGGCTATTGGTAGCCAAAAACAATGGTTTTATAATTCTGCAGAAGGCAGAAGGGGCTGCAACATGCAGTATGCTCCTGTTTTACAGGAGAAAAAATAAAGATAAGTACATCGGGCAGTCAGCCCGAAGAACGGAAGGGAGGAACCTATGGGGGACGAGATCAAACTTCGAGTTTCCGGAATTGAAAAGTCTTTTCCCGGGGTAAAAGCTCTGGACAAAATCAATTTTACAGTTCGTAAAGGTACCGTACACGCACTTTGCGGGGAAAATGGTGCGGGCAAATCCACACTGATGAAAATTATCAACGGCATCTATAAACCCGATGCAGGCGAAATTTTCATTGATGAACAGTCTGTAAAAATCAAAGATCCAATCAAGGCGAGAGCTCTGGGGATTGCTATGATTGCACAGGAACTCAACTATGTACCTGAAATGTCCGTAGAAGAAAATATCTTCCTTGGACGGTTGCCTGTTGATAAAATGGGCAGAGTAGACTGGCGGGAGGTTCGCCGCCAGACAGTGAAACTGCTGGAAGAAGAAAATCTTCCCTACAAACCTACAGACAAGCTGAAATATCTGACAGCATCCGATATTCAGATGCTGGAAATTCTGAAAGCGATTTCCAATGATGCGCAGATTGTCGTAATGGACGAACCTACTTCTGCTATCACACAGAAGGAAGTAGATTTGCTGTTTAAGAAAATTGCAATTCTGAAAGCCAAAGGCGTTTCTATCGTGTATATTTCCCACAAAATGGACGAAATATTCAAGATTGCCGATGATATTACTGTATTCCGTGACGGTACGGTTGTAAAGAGTATGCGTGCTGCGGATACAAACATTGACGAAGTTATTGCTCTGATGGTAGGTCGTCGTATGGAAAATGTTTATCCTAAGGAAGACCTTCCTATCGGCGAGCCTATTCTGGAAGTAGAAGATCTGAAAGCAGGCCGTCTGTTTGAAGATGTTTCTTTCCATGTAAACAAAGGTGAAATCGTTGGTTTTGCCGGTCTGGTAGGCGCAGGTCGTACAGAAGTTATGAGATGTCTGTTTGGCTTAGATCCTTATGACGGCGGTAAAATCAAAATGTTCGGTCAGGAACTGAAGATCAGATCCGCACAGGACAGTATCAAGAGCGGCATGGTTATGCTTTCTGAAGACCGTCGTCGTTATGGTATCATTCCTATGAGAAGCATCAGAGAAAATGCCAGCATTTCCTCTCTTGAAAAATTCTTCTATGGCGGCTGTGCACATCCTGCAAAGGAACAGCAGATCGTAGGCGAATATTTTAAAAAGATGAATGTAAAGGCACCCTCACAGGAAACACCCATTCAGTCTTTGTCCGGCGGTAACCAGCAGAAGGTATTGCTGGCAAAATGGATGATGCGTGACCCTGAAGTGCTGATCGTAGACGAACCTACAAAGGGTATCGACGTCGGTGCGAAATTTGAAATCTATAAGCTGATGACGGAAACAGCAAAAGCAGGCAAGGCGGTTGTAATGGTATCTTCTGAACTGCCCGAGCTGATTGGTATGTGTGATAGAATTTATGTTATGTGTCAGGGGCACATCGCAGGCGAACTGCAGAGAAGTGAATTCTCTCAGGAAGCAATTATGATGTATGCAACAGGTACACACAGCATTGTGAAGGAGGAAGCATAAGTGAAAAATGGTAAAATGAGTGAGGCTATGTCCAAATACTCAATCTTTTTCGTTCTGTTCTTCATGATTGTGGTATCCACCATGATGAACCCGAACTTCTTAAGTCAGGCAAACGTAACAAACATCGCTGTACAGCTGGCGGTAGCAACAATTCTGGCTTATGGCGAAATGCTGCTGATTGTCAGCGGTCTGCTGGACCTGTCCAGTGGTGCGGTACTGGCATTGTCCGGTGTGTTGTCTGTAAGCATTTATAAAGCAACGGGCTCTATGCTGACAGCATTTGCAGTTGCCATCGGCGTAGCAGTTATCTTTAACATGATCAACGCAGTTTTTGTGGCAAACTTCAATATGCCTGCCTTCATCGTTACACTGGCAACACAGATGGCGGCAAGAGGTCTGGCTCTGCTGTATACATCCGGTCAGAATATTCTGCAGATCGGTGATTATGCAATCGTAGGTCAGGGCAAACTGGGACCTATTCCCATTCCTGTTATCTTTATGGTTGTGATTACTGTCATTATCTGGTATATTTTAAATCATACAAGACTGGGTCGCTCTTTCTATGCGATCGGCGGTAACGAAGAAGCAGCAATCGCTTCCGGTATCAACGTAGTAAAATCCAAATACATGGCATTCCTGATTAATGGTGTGCTGGTAGGTATCGCAGGCGTACTGTTCATGGCTCGCGTAAACGCAGGTCTGCCTAATGGTGCGGTTGGCTATGAAATGGAAGGTCTGACAGCAGCGATCGTTGGTGGTACAAGCTTCTCCGGCGGTGTAGGTACAACATCCGGTACTCTGGTTGGCTCTTTCATCATCGGCTGTCTGAACAACATCATGAACCTGCAGGGCGTAGACTCCTATATTCAGCAGGTAGTAAAAGGCGCAATCATTGTTGCAGCTGTACTGTATGATATTCGCTTTAAAAACAAAAAAGCTCCTAAGATCATCCTGCAGAAAAAAGATGAGGATAAAGCAGAAGGAGCAAAAGCGTAATTTTTCTTACGGCTTTTCTTCGGAACGGCTGGCTATAGCGTTCTGATAAAGCATACATAACAACACTCTTATGAAAAAGCACAAAAAGAAAGGGAGAGAGTAACATGAAAAAGTATTTAGCAGCATTGTTGGCTCTGACAATGACAATGGCAACACTGGTTGGCTGTGGCGGCGGCGCAGCTGAAGCTCCTGCAGAAGACGCAGCAGCAGGCGAAGGCGATGTATACAAAGTAGCTTATATCGCAAGAGCACAGTCCGACTCCTTTGCAGCATGGCTGGCAAACGAAATGAAAGCAGCAGCTGACAAATATCCCGACATCGAACTGCAGGTATTTGATGGTCAGGCTGACGATGCAAAAGAAAATGCAGCAATCGAAAATGCAATCGCTAACGGCTTTGATGCAGTTATCGTACAGCCCAACAACGGCGAAGCGCAGAGACCTTACGTTGAAAAAATTGTAGCAGCTGGTATGGTTGCAATCACAACAAACTCCAGAATCGCTGACATTGAAGGTGCATCCTCTGTCGATGCTGACCCTTACAACCAGGCTAAAGTAAATGCTGAAAAAGCAATCGAACAGGTTCCCGAAAATGCGAAAGTTGTTGTACTGAGAGGTCCTTCCGGCAACTTCCACGCTGACGAAAGACTGAAAGCTTGGAACGAAGTATTCTTCGCTGCAAGACCTGACGTAACAATCGTAGGCGATGACTTCGCTAACTGGAACAAAGATGAAGCTATGGCTCTGATGGAAGACTGGACAATCGCTCACGGCGACATCGATGCAGTTATCTCCATGAACGACAACATGGCTGCAGGTGCTCTGGAAGTAGTAAAAGGCAATGCAACATACGATGATATGCTGGTATACGGCGTTGACGGTACAGCTGAAGCTTGTCTGCTGATCCAGGAAGGCAAAATGACATCCACATGTCTGCAGTCCGCAGGCGACCTGGCTGCTCTGAACATGGAAACAGTTCACAAACTGCTGACAGGTGAAGAAACACAGATCGACACAGATATCGAAGAAGTTCTGATCAACTCTGATAACGTAGCTGAATACGTAGAAATGTACAAAGCAAACGGTCAGATCACAGAATAATTCCAACTTGTGAATTTCTGAAAATGATGTAACAGAGGGGGGATTTCCACAGGGTGGAAATGCCCCCTTTTTCATAGTATAATGAAATAAAAAAGAAAGAGAGGAAATCAAAATGGTAAACAGACAGGCGTATATGGTAGGACTGAACAAAATGGAAATCCGCGAAACAGCAGTACCCGAACCCAAAGCGGGCGAAGTACTGGTAAAAGTGGAATATGTTGGTATCTGCGGTTCTGACGTACACTACTTCAAAGACGGCAGATGCGGCGATTTCGTGGTTGACGGTGAACTGATGCTGGGTCACGAAGCAGGCGGCGTGGTTGTAAAAGTAGGCGAAGGCGTAACAGATCTGGCAGAAGGCGACAAAGTAGCTCTGGAACCCGGTATCACTTGCGGTCAGTGTGAATTCTGCAAATCCGGCAGATATAACCTGTGTCCCGATGTTGTTTTCCTGGCTACACCTCCCGTACAGGGCTGTAACGAAGATTATATTGCATTCCCTGCAAATATGTGCTTCAAACTGCCCGAAAACATGACAACAAAAGAAGGTGCACTGATCGAACCTTTTGCAGTTGGTCTGCACGCAGCGATGCAGGGTAAAGTTGGTATGGGCGACCAGTGTATCATTCTGGGCGCAGGCTGTATCGGTCTGATGACTCTGCTGGCTTGTAAGGCATGTGGTGCAACAGACATCACAGTGGTGGATATGGCACAGAAACGTCTGGACTTTGCTATGGATCTGGGTGCAACACGTATTGTAAATGCAAAAGATCAGGATGTTCTGAAATTTGTAGAAGAACTGACTGGCGGCGCAGGTATCGAAAAAGTATTCGAAACAGCAGGTTCTCCTGTAACAATCGCACAGACACCTTATCTGGTTAAAAATGGCGGTACAATCACTCTGGTTGGTTTGTCTGCTAACCCCGAAATTACATTCAACTTCGGTCAGATCATGGCAAAAGAAGCAA
This sequence comes from uncultured Clostridia bacterium, assembly GCA_937888765.1. Lineage (GTDB taxonomy): Bacteria > Bacillota > Clostridia > Lachnospirales > Anaerotignaceae > Anaerotignum_A. Next base: position 15,459 of record CALASU010000119.1, read on the forward strand.
GAATCGAATCCGTATTCCGTTACAGAAACCTGTATGCAAAAGCAATCGCAGCAGCGGCAAATGGTCTGGATATTGGCAGAATCGCAACACACGAATTTGATTTTGCAAACATTCAGGAAGCATATGAAGCGGCAATCAAAGATAAAGAAAACATCGTAAAAGCGGTAATCAAACTGTAATGAACTGTAATTCGAATAACCAAAGAATGGCGGTGTAACTATGGAATATTTACTGGGGATTGACATTGGTACTTCCGGTACCAAAACAGTGCTGTTTGACAGGGATGCAAACCCCATTGCGGCAAAAACATTTGAATATCCTCTTTATCAGGAACAGAACGGCTGGGCAGAACAGGAACCCAATGACTGGTGGGAAGCAACGGTTGCCGGTGTAAAAGGCGTTCTGGAAGCATCCGGTGTAAACCCTGCAGACATTAAGGGGATCGGCCTTTCCGGTCAGATGCATGGTCTGGTTATGCTGGATGAAGCAGGCGAAGTACTCAGACGCTCTATCATCTGGTGCGACCAGAGAACAGGCGAAGAAGTCGAGGATATGAACCGTATGCTGGGTGCTGAAAAGATCATTCAGATCACAGCGAACCCCGCAGTAACAGGATTTACAGCGGCAAAGATCCTGTGGGTGAAAAAGCATGAACCCGAACTGTATGCAAAATGTGCACATATTTTGCTGCCCAAGGACTATATCCGTTATAAACTGACAGGTGAATATGCAACAGAGGTATCTGACGCATCTGGTATGCAGCTGATGGATATTGCAAAAAGAGATTGGTCTGATGAAATTCTGGACGGTCTGGGCATCGACAAAAAACTGCTTGGCAAGATGTATGAATCTCAGGATGTGACAGGTGCGGTACACGCAGAAGCGGCGTCTGCAACAGGTCTGGCAGAGGGTACAATCGTTGTCGGCGGTGCAGGCGATAACCCTGCGGCGGCAATCGGTACAGGTATCGTTTCACAGGGCAAGGCATTCACAACCATCGGTACATCCGCGGTAGTATATGCTGTTTCTGACCAGATGGCGTTAGACCCTAAAGGCAGAGTACATACCCTTTGTGCTTCTGTACCCGGCAAATGGACAGTGATGAGCTGTACACAGGCGGCAGGTCTGTCCCTGCAGTGGCTGAGAAACAACGTATGCACAGCAGAAATGGCTGAAGCGGCTGAAAAAGGCGTTGACCCCTATGAAATCATGACAGCGGAAGCGGCAACAGTGCCCGTTGGTTCTGAAAAACTGCTGTATCTGCCTTATCTGATGGGCGAACGCTCTCCTCATCCCGACCCCGATTGTCGTGGTGTGTTCTTCGGTCTGTCTGCAATGCACCAGAGACCTCATATGATTCGTTCCGTACTGGAGGGCATTTCTTTCTCCCAGTGGGAATGTGTGGAAGTGTTCCGTGAAATGGGTGTACCCATTGATGATATGATGATCTGCGGCGGCGGCGGCAGAAGCCCCTTCTGGAGACAGATGCTGGCAGATATGTATGCCTGCCCTGTAAGCACAGTGCAGTCCGATCAGGGCGGTGCATTGGGCGCGGCAATTCTGGCAGGTGTTGGTGCAGGTATTTACAGCGATCTGGAAACAGCATGTAATGAACTGGTACGCAAAAAAGATGTTTCCGAACCTGATATGGAAGCAAATGCGGCATACGCAAAATACTTTACATTGTATAAGGATCTGTATAAAACACTGTTCAGCAGTTTCAAAGATCTGAAAAATATTTAAAACGATTTCATACATTCGACAGGGAGTTCTCTTTGAGGGCTTCCTGTTTTTATTCTGTAAATTTTAGGGGAATATTAAGAGAATTTTCCTTGAACAAAGTAGATAAACCCTATATAATGCTGTAGAGAGTATCATTCTGGACAGGAAAGAGGAGAATCGTATGAGAAAGAGAATTTTATGTCTGGTAATGCTGTTTCTGTTCTGTATTCCTGCATATGCACAGGCGGTATCTGAAAATTCCGAATATCCCTATGAAGTGACTGTAAATGCAACAAAAAATATTGTGACTGTATATGCGCAGGATGAAACAGGGGCATATACAGTGCCGGAGAAAGCATTTGTTTGCTCAACAGGAAAATATACACCTGCAGGTACATTCCGCACAACAGACAAATATACATGGCGTCTGCTGTTTGGCGATGTATACGGACAGTATGCGACAAGGATCTATAAACATATTCTGTTCCATTCCGTACCTTATTTTGAGGAAGATCCGAGCACACTGGAATATGAAGAATATAACAAACTGGGTACACAGGCATCTGCGGGCTGTATCCGTCTGACAGTAGAGGATGCAAAGTGGATTTATGACAACTGCCCTGCGGGGACAACTGTAAAAATTTTCGGAGATAAGGCTGAACCTCTGAAACCAGAACAGCCTGAAAAAATTGATGTTACAAATACGCTGCTTCGTGGCTGGGATCCTACAGATCCTGATGAAAGAAACCCTTGGAAAGATGTCAATTTCCGTAAGCTGATTCTGGAAGCAGAGTCTGAAAAAGAAATCAAGGCATTTTATGAAAAAGGTACATACTTCCTTTCTGCGGCAGATGCAAAGCAGATTTTTGCAGAGCTGGGTCTTGAACTGTATGTACCGGAAACAGAAGAAATGCTGACAGAAGAGAAAACGACTGCGCAGAATCTGAAGATAGGGGATACAGTACAGTATCATGCGGAAAATGGTGTTGTGTACTATAAGCTGCGTGATCTGGCTGTAGAAATGGAAACGGTTATCAACTGGGACAGCGAAAAAATGCAGATTCTGTTGATGAATGGAGAAAATATCGTATGCCTGCAGCAGACAGCATAACGGATACAGAAAGAAGGAAAAACATGACGATCAAGAAATTAACGGTCATTGCAGCGGCAGGGGCAGTGCTTCTGGCAGGTGCGATTGCTGTTTCTATGGAACTGACAAAACCAAATGAGATGGAACTTGAAGTATCGGAACAGCCCGGTATGCAGGTGGAACAGGCGGCAGATGGTTCTCATACACTGGGAAATATGGAAAATATGCCGATTTATTACGATGATGCGGATGTATTGCTGCTTCCCCTGCGAAATGTAATGGAGGGGCTTGGCGGTACGGTTTCCTGGAATGCGGAAACAAAGGAAACAGAAATTTCCTACCGCGGCAGAAAGCTGTCTGCGGCAACAGGTGAAACCCAGGCAAAGCTGAATGGGTATGAGATTACAATGCCTGCACCTTTGCAGAAGATCAATGGCTGTCTGTATGCAGATGAAGCTGTGCTGACTTCCTATTTTACAGGCGATGTGATCTGGAATACAGACAGTAAGCAGATCACACTGCAGACAAAGGACAGCACCATTCCTGTATTGGCGGCAAATATCATTGCGGCAGAAAAGGACGGCAGAGCCTATGATCTGCAGGTTCCTGTCATTGTTGGGCTGAATGATGTCAATTATGAAAAAAATCTGAATAAGCAGCTTCTGCAGATGATGCAGGAAGCGGGGGATGCTTTTATCGGTGTGGAAAAAGAAGAACCCGCAGCAGAGGAACAGGCAGAAACTACAGCAGAAACAACAGAAGCGGCAGAGGAACAGGCAGAACCTACAGCAGAAACAACAGAAGCCGCAGAGGAACAGGCAGAAGAGCCAAAAGCAGAGTTGGAGCCGATCAAGGCAGACGGCGTGCTGAAGCTGACTGTACAGAGTGGATATTGCAATCAGCAGTTCCTGTCTATCTGGTTTGAAGGTAAAAAAGACGGCACACCTGTAAAATTTGCAAAGAATATGGATCTGCTGAATCAGAAAGAGGTAACACTTACAGATATGCTCAGCGAGGCGGCACTAGAAGAAGTGAAGGCGGCAGCGGGCGAAGGCTGGAGCGAGGACAGATTTTATATTTCCGCGGATGGTGCCCTGGTACTGCTGAAAGGTACAGAAGAAAACAGTCTGGAGATGCACCACTGGACAACGGAGGGCAAACAGCTTGCATGGAATGAAAAATATAAAGAGCTGTTTGTGAAAAAATAAAGCCGGTGTAAAGAAATAACTGCGAGAGGAGAACGAAGAAAAACGTTCTCCTTTTTTGATGAAAAAAAGTACAGGCACTGTATGGAATACATTTCCTGTATACAAAAAGAAGTTGTTTTGATATAAAAAAGAAGAGGCATTACAAAGTTAACGTCTATTGAATACAGGATACAGCTTGTTTGATAATAAATTATCAAAAAAATACAGATGGTTTTCTGTGGAAAGACATTTGTTGTCATACCACTTATGTTGTCAGACAAGAAAAATGGGGAATTTCCTGCAAAAAAGCAGAATTCTGCATAAAAATATTTAAAAAAACATAAGGTGCGTATGGAAATCGCACAAATGGTATTTTGTTAGAAACATAACAGAGCATTTTTCATTTTGTAGTTGAAATGGATTTGAATTGATTGTATAATAAGCAAGTATCAACCCCCAGTAAGCAGTAAAGTGGTACTGATAGCTTGTATGACAAGCTGTTTGACAAAAAATATGCCATGCTGACAAAGGGAAAAGCGAAAGTGGTACGGGATTCCCGGATCCTGCAACTGCGGGGATGAAAAATTTTCCGAAAACAGGCTAAAGTTTTTGTTTAAAGGAGGAAGAATTGAAATGTCTAAAGTAATGAAAACAATGGACGGTAATGAAGCAGCTGCATACGCTTCCTATGCGTTTACAGAAGTAGCTGGCATTTTCCCCATCACACCTTCTTCTCCCATGGCTGAAAAAACAGATGACTGGGCAGCAAATGGGAAAAAGAACCTTTTTGGTCAGGAAGTAAAAGTAGTAGAAATGCAGTCTGAAGCAGGTGCTTCCGGTACTGTACATGGCTCTCTGGCTGCAGGTGCTCTGACAACAACATACACAGCTTCTCAGGGTCTGCTGCTGATGATTCCCAACATGTACAAAATCGCCGGCGAACTGCTGCCCTGCGTATTCCACGTAACAGCTCGTGCACTGGCTGCACACGCACTGTCTATCTTTGGTGACCACTCTGACGTTATGGCTTGCCGTCAGACAGGCTTTGCAATGCTTTCATCAGGAAGTGTACAGGAAGTTGCCGACCTTGCTCCTGTGGCACATTTATCCGCAATCAAAGGACGCATTCCATTTATGCATTTCTTTGATGGTTTCCGTACATCACACGAAATTAATAAAATCGAAATCCCTGACCAAGATTTAATTGGTAACTTAGTAGATCAAGATGCTTTAAAAGCATTTCGTGATGGCGCTCTTAATCCGGAGCACCCTACTCTTCGCAACAC
>CALASU010000120.1 GCA_937888765.1 uncultured Clostridia bacterium
ACCGTCATCCTGCCCGGCTGTGTGCTGGAAGGCAATACGGTCATCGGGGAAGACTGCGTGATCGGTCCCCACTCCAGACTGACAGATGTAAAACTGGGCAGCGGCGTAACGTTCCAGAGTTCTACAGCAATCGAATCTGAAATCGGCAACGAAACAACAGTAGGTCCTTATGCTTATATCCGTCCCAACTGTAAGATCGGTAATAAAGTAAAAGTGGGCGACTTCGTAGAAGTGAAAAATTCCGTAATCGGCGACGGTACAAAGATTCCTCATCTGTCCTATGTGGGCGATACGGATGCGGGCGAAAAAATCAATTTCGGCTGCGGCAGCATCATGGTAAACTATGACGGCAAGAAGAAACACCGCACAACAATTGAAGATAATGTATTCGTTGGCTGCAACGTAAATCTGGTTGCTCCCGTTACTGTGAAAAAAGGCTCTTATATTGCGGCAGGTTCTACGATTACAAAGGATGTACCCGAAGAAGTACTGGCAGTTGCAAGAGCAAAACAGACAGTCATTGAGGGCTGGGTTGCAAAAAGAAAAGACTGATAAAAGTACGGATAATTTTAAAAAAATGTCGAATGGTGGTTGAAAATAGCCGCCATTCGGTGTAACATATATATGTATAGGCATAATTTGGGTGGTTGATACCCAATCGAAATTACAATAGGGGGATAAAATCCATGCTTAATTCCGGTATTAGCAACATTAAAGTATTTGCGTGTAACTCCAATCCTGCACTGGCAAAAACAATTGCAGACAAACTGGGTCTGCAGCTGGGCAATTGTGAGGTTGAAAAATTCAGCGACGGCGAAATTTCCGTAAAAATCAATGAAACAATCCGTGGCGCAGATGTATTTATCATCCAGTCCACATCCTATCCTGTAAACGACAATCTGATGGAACTGCTGATCATGATTGATGCAATGAAACGTGCATCTGCAGCAAGAATCACAGCAGTTATGCCTTACTATGGCTATGCTCGTCAGGATAGAAAAGCAAGACCCAGAGATCCCATCAGTGCAAAACTGATTGCAAACATCCTGACAAGCGCAGGTGCTGACCGTGTGCTGACAATGGATCTGCACTGTGCACAGATTCAGGGCTTCTTCGATATTCCCGTGGACAACCTGATCGGCAGCCCTCTGCTGACAAACTACTATATCGAAAAATACGGCGATGCTCTGGAAAAAGATTTCGTTGCAGTTTCTCCCGACCTGGGCTCTGTTACAAGAGTAAGAAAATTTGCTGAAAAACTGAATATTCCTATTGCGATCATCGACAAACGCAGACCTAAAGCAAACGTAAGTGAAGTTATGAACATCATCGGCGACATCGAAGGCAAAAGAGTCATCCTGGTTGACGATATGATTGACACAGCCGGCACAATCACAAACGCTGCAAATGCACTGAAAGAAAGAGGCGCACTGGATGTTTCTGCCTGCTGTACACACGGCGTACTGAGCGGTCCCGCTATGAAACGTCTGGAAGAATCTGCAATTGAAGATCTGCTGATTCTGGATACAATCGAACTGCCTGAAGAAAAACTGATCGACAAGATTTCTACAGTATCTGTTGCAGACGTTTTTGCAGAAGCAATCAGCTTTATCCACAAAGGCGAATCCATTTCTTCTCTGTTTGATTGATCTTTGTTTTTTAACAAAAATGCCTGTAAAGACCTGTTCTGAAAAGAGCAGGTCTTTTCTTACTCTATAAGAAATTTCATTTCTTATAGAGTAAGAA
>CALASU010000121.1 GCA_937888765.1 uncultured Clostridia bacterium
GGGTTTTTGAAAGGGGTTTAAGGGGGAAACTTTTCCCAAGTAAAAAAAGTTTCCCCCTCTTATTCAATAAAAAGGGAGTTGCAAAAGCAACTCCTTTTTATTTGATATGAAATTTTCATCAATATGCAATTTTTCAGGTGCAATAGATAGGCTCGCCAAAGATTAAGAAGCAAAACCAACTTTAATTTTGCAGGAAATCTGTGCATAAATGCGTTCTGCAAATTCCATTGTTGCACAAATTTTATCTGCTAATGTAACTGCGTAGGATTCTACGTAGCGAGGTGGTACCGGAGTACAAGGCCACATATGCTTTTTAATTGCATCAATTTCTACGTTATTCAGCTCTGTCAGTCTTTTCGCGTTATCCAAAGCAACACGGGGATGCCAGGATGCGTGTCCGGAACGAAGATATTTTGTTGTCCGCCAGTTATAGAAATATAAATCATGCAGTAAGCCTGCTCTTGCTGCGGAACGATAATCCCAACCCATTTTACGACAGATCAGAAAGCTGTAATAAGAAACATTTATACTATGCTGAAGTCTGCTTGTATTGCAATGCTGTGTATGCAGATCCAGTTTCTGTACCTGTTCACTATACAGAATATCTGCGATACATTCCTTGTATTCCGCCAACAGCTGATCTTCATCAGGTTTGCTGAAATCCTTGCGAGAACCGATAGCTCGGTGCATGGGCTTCCACTCCTTTTCTATCGTTTTCTCTTACTCTAATCTATGGACTTATTATAGCATAAATTCTCAATATTGTACAGAAAAAAATACATAAACTTCCAAGGGAATTTTTAGAAAAAACGTAGATAGAAATCTTTACTTTCCCTATTTTTAAATAATATTCTCCATTTTCCCAAATTTTTGAAGATAAAACTTTTATTTATACTTAATCATATCAATAGTTCTCTGCAAAAGCATATATATGCTTTTGCGAATAGGGGTTGAGGGGGATTATCCCCCTCACAGGGGGTTTGGGGGACAGCGTCCCCCAAAAAACTATTTCTCTTTTGGATTTGCCGCTAACGCCGCCAGAAAAGCAAAGAATACCGCTGCCGTTATACCGCCTGCCGCTGCTTTCATGCCTCCTGTAAAAATCCCCAAAAACCCGCTGCTGTCCACTTCCTTCATTACCCCCTCCGCCAGCCGAAAGCCAAAGCCCGTCAGCGGTACTGTCGCCCCTGCTCCTGCAAAATGCTCTAATCTCTGATATATTCCTAAGCCGCCCAGAATACACCCCAGACAGACATACAACACCAGTATCCGCCCCGACATCAGCTTCGTTTTATCAATCAGAATCTGCCCGACCACACAGATCAGACCGCCTACCACAAACGCCTTAAGCAATTCCGTCAGTTCCATGTGTCCCCCTCCTTTTTACAGCCCTCAATCACAACCCCATGGGCAATGCCCGGTATCGGCTGTCCCTGCTGCGAGCTAGTCGGGCTCATCAACGCCCCCGTCGGTACAAACAGCATACGCCTGATTTCTCCTCTGCACAGCTTCGGATAAAAATACGCACAGAATGTCACGGCAGAACACGCACAGCCACTGCCGCCTGCATGGGTATCCTGTGTGGCATCATCAAAAATTTCAATCCCACAGTCGGTATATTCCGCGCCCAGAGGATAGCCCGCTTTTTCCATCAGCTCCAGTAATAAAGTTTTGCCGACTGTTCCCAGATCCCCTGTCGCAATCACATCATAATCCTGCGGCTTTCTGCCTGTATCCTCAAAATGAGCCTGCAAAAGTGCCGCCGCCGCAGGTGCCATCGCCGCCCCCATATTATTTGCATCCGTAACCCCTAAGTCCACAATCTTTCCTGTTGTAATCTCTACGATTCTCGGTGCATTGCCTTTCTTCGCCAAAACCGTTGCCCCATCCCCCGTTACCGTCCATGTAGAGGTTGGCGGGCGTTGTGTGCCAAGCGGCAACGGGAAGCGAAACTGTTTTTCTGCCGCACAGAAATGACTGGATGCCCCTGTCAGTACATAATTCGCAAACCCGCCGTCAATCAGCATTGCCCCAAGGCTCATGGATTCGCCCATGGTGGAACACGCACCAAACAGTCCGAAAAACGGAATTTCCAGATTTTTGATACCAAAGGTAGAGCCTGTACACTGATTCAGCAGATCCCCGCAAAGGATATACTCTACATCCTTCGGCTTCAGATTCGCCTTTTCGATTGCCAGCTTCATATTGGTTTCCACAAATTTACTTTCCGCCAGTTCCCATGAGCTTTCGCCAAACAGCATATCTTCTGTTTTCTGATCAAAATATTTCCCCAAAGGACCTTCCGCTTCCTTGGGTCCAACCGTAGACGCCGCCGAAAGGATCACAACCCCCTCAGACAATCTGACTGTCTGTTTTCCAATTTTTTTACTCACATTTACACCCACTTTCTTGAGGGCGTTGCCCTCAAACTCCCAGCAGGGAAACTGGTCAAGCATCTTCCCTTCGGGAAGACG
>CALASU010000122.1 GCA_937888765.1 uncultured Clostridia bacterium
CTGAAAACACTGCTGCGCATCAAAAAGCTGGACAGAACAGAAGAAGAACTGATCTCCTCTGTAGTACCCGGCGGTGAAATCAGTGTTGACACATTGGTAAGAGCCTACAGAAGCGACAGCCTTGTTGGGGTATTGAAAGAAACAGGCTACAGCTCTCTTTGCACAGAATATATGGAACAGGGCTTTACTGTATTTGAAAAGGCCTGTGACGATTATCTGATGAACTATGTAAAAGAAGCAAGATATAAAACACTGACTCCCGAACCCGTTGCCGCATATATTCTGGCAAAGGAAACAGAGGCGAAGTGTGTGCGGATTATCATGACCTGTAAGATCAGAGGCATTGATTCCGAAACCATCAAAGAAAGGGTGAGAGAAGCGTATGTCTAAGGTTGGTATCATTGGCGACAAGGACAGCGTAATGGGCTTCCTTGCTCTGGGTATTGATATTTTCCCTGCGTATACGCCGGAGGAAATTAAGAAAACCATCCACCGACTGGCAGAAAAAGAATATGCTATTATTTATATTACGGAAGAAGCAAGCCTGAAAGCGGCTGACAGCATTGCGAAATATAAAGATATGGAACTGCCTGCCATCATCGTCATCCCCGGCATCAGCGGAAGCATGGGTCTGGGCATGAACGAAGTGAGAGAATCGGCAAAACGTGCCATCGGTGCAGATATATTGTTTAGTGAATAAAAAATTATGATTGTAGGTGAATGAAGATATGAAAACAGGCACCATCGTAAAAGTATCGGGTCCACTGGTCATTGCGGAAGGTATGAGAGATGCCAACATGTTCGACGTGGTTCGTGTATCCGATAAGCATTTGATTGGTGAAATCATTGAAATGCATGGGGACAAAGCCTCCATTCAGGTATATGAAGAAACAGCAGGCTTAGGTCCCGGCGAAGAAGTTATTTCCGTTGGTATGCCCATGAGCGTTGAACTGGGCCCCGGTCTGATTACCACAATTTATGACGGTATCCAGCGTCCTCTGGAAAAACTGTACGAAGTAGGCGGCACAAACATCCGCAGAGGTCTGGAAGTACAGTCTCTGGACAGAGAAAAGAAATGGAAATTTGAACCCACAAAACAGGTTGGCGATACGGTTTCTGCCGGCGATGTGATCGGTGTGGTTCAGGAAACACCCGTTGTACAGTGTAAGATCATGGTTCCTTATGGTCTGAAGGGTACAATCAAGGAACTGTATATCGGCGACTTCACAGTAGAAGAAACTGTTTGCATTATCACAGATGAAAAGGGCAATGATGTGAACGTACCTATGATGCAGAAATGGCCTGTACGTCGTGAAAGACCCTATAAAGCAAAACAGTCCCCTAATGAACTGCTGGTAACAGGACAGCGTGTAATCGACACATTCTTCCCCATTACAAAGGGCGGTGTTGCTGCGATCCCCGGCCCTTTCGGTTCCGGTAAAACAGTAACACAGCACCAGCTGGCAAAATGGGCAGATGCTGACATCGTTGTATACATCGGCTGCGGCGAACGCGGCAACGAAATGACAGACGTACTGAATGAATTCCCTGAGCTGAAAGACCCTCGCACAGGCGAATCTCTGATGCAGAGAACCGTTCTGATTGCAAATACATCCGATATGCCCGTAGCGGCTCGTGAAGCATCTATCTATACAGGTATCACAATCGCTGAATTCTTCCGTGATATGGGCTACAGCGTTGCGCTGATGGCTGACTCCACATCCCGTTGGGCGGAAGCACTGCGTGAAATGTCCGGTCGTCTGGAAGAAATGCCCGGTGAAGAAGGCTATCCTGCATATCTGGGTTCCCGTCTGGCACAGTTCTATGAACGTGCGGGCAGAGTGGTTTGTCTGGGCGAAGAAGGCAGAATCGGCACACTGACAGCCATCGGTGCGGTATCTCCTCCGGGCGGTGACATCTCCGAACCCGTATCTCAGGCAACTCTCCGTATCGTTAAGGTATTCTGGGGTCTGGATGCTTCTCTGGCATATAAACGTCACTTCCCTGCGATTAACTGGCTGACAAGCTATTCCCTGTATCAGGATAAGGTTGACGTATGGGCAGATACAAACGTAGATGATAACTTCTCCGCACAGCGTACAGAAGCGATGCGTCTGCTGCAGACTGAAGCAGAACTGCAGGAAATCGTACAGCTGGTAGGTGTGGATGCGCTGTCCCACAGTGACAGATTGATTCTGGAAATCGCGCGTTCCGTTCGTGAAGACTTCCTGCATCAGAACTCCTTCCATGAAGTAGATACTTATACATCCCTGCATAAGCAGTATCGTATGCTGAAGCTGATTCTGACATTCTATCAGGAAGCAGGCGAAGCAATCAAAAAAGGCGTGGCAATTCAGAAGATTACAAAACTGGAAGTAATCGAACGTATCGGCCGTGCAAAATATGTAGAAGAAGTCAACGTAGACAAGAGCTACGATGAAATCGAAGCAGAAATCAAGAAAGAAGTACAGGAACTCATCAGAAAGGGGGCAGATGAAGTATGATAAAGGAATATCGTTCCATTCAGGAAGTAGCCGGCCCTCTGATGGTTGTATCCGGCGTTGAAGGCGTAACATACGATGAACTGGGCGAAATCGAATTGGCAAACGGCGAGGTAAGAAAATGTAAGGTTCTGGAAGTAAACGGCAACACTGCTCTGGTACAGCTGTTTGAATCTGCAACAGGTATCAACCTTGCGGAAAGCAAAGTGCGTTTCCTTGGCAAGAGCCTGGACTTCGGTGTTTCCCCCGACATTCTGGGTCGTGTCTTTGACGGTATGGGTAATCCTATGGACGGCGGTCCTGCGATCATCCCCGAAAAAAGACTGGACATCAATGGTGCGCCCATTAACCCTGCGGCGAGAGAATACCCTGCGGAATTTATCCAGACAGGCGTATCTGCCATTGACGGTCTGAACACACTGGTTCGTGGTCAGAAACTGCCTATCTTCTCCGCTTCCGGTCTGCCTCATGCAAATCTGGCGGTACAGATTGCAAGGCAGGCGAAGGTTCGCGGTACAGATTCCAAGTTCGCGGTAGTATTTGCGGCTATCGGTATCACATTTGAAGACGCAGAATACTTCATCAACGACTTTAAAGCAACAGGTGCGATTGACCGTTCCGTAGTGTTTGTAAACCTTGCAAATGACCCTGCGGTAGAACGTATCTGTACCCCTAAAATGGCACTGACAGCAGCGGAATATCTGGCATTTGAACAGGGGATGCACGTTCTGGTTATCCTGACAGATATTACAAACTACGCTGAAGCTCTGCGTGAAGTATCCGCAGCGAAGAAAGAAGTTCCCGGCCGTCGTGGTTACCCCGGTTACCTCTATACTGACCTTGCGACAATGTATGAACGTGCAGGTCGTATGAAAGGTCACGAAGGTTCTATCACAATGATTCCCATTCTGACAATGCCTGAAGAAGATAAGACACATCCTATCCCCGACCTGACAGGCTACATCACAGAAGGGCAGATCATCCTGAGCCGTGACCTGTATAAAAAAGGCGTACAGCCTCCCGTAAACGTACTTCCCTCCCTGTCCCGTCTGAAAGATAAGGGGATTGGTAAGGGTAAAACAAGAGAAGACCATGCAGATACCATGAACCAGCTCTTTGCGGCTTATTCCCGTGGGAAGGATGCGAAGGAACTGATGGCAATTCTGGGCGAATCTGCACTGTCTGACGTAGATCTGATCTATGCAAAATTTGCAGATGAATTTGAAAAGGTATACGTTTCTCAGGGCTTCCAGACAGACAGAACCATTGAACAGACACTGGAAACAGGTTGGAGTCTGCTGCGTATGTTGCCTAAGAGTGAATTGAAACGTATCCGTGACGAATATCTGGATAAATATCTGAACAGCGGGGAGTGATGAAGTGTGGCTAGATTAAATGTCAACCCCACCCGTATGGAAATGACCCGCTTGAAAGGACAGCTGAAAACAGCGACCAGAGGTCATAAACTGTTGAAAGATAAGCTGGACGAACTGATGAAACAGTTCATGGAAATCGTCAGAGAAAACAAACGCCTGCGTGAAGAAGCGGAAGCGGCACTGGATGGTGCATACAAAAACTTCGTCATCGCCAGAGCGGTGCTGAGTGAAGCAAGCCTCGGCGAAGCACTGATGATTCCCCAGCAGGCCGTATCCGTAAAGGTTACGGGGAAAAATATCATGAGCGTAAATGTGCCCGTATTTGATTTCCAGAAAGAAAGCGGCGGGGAAGGTAATATCTTCCCCTATGGTATGGCGTTTACTTCCGGCGAATTGGATCAGGCTATGGTGTCTTTCTCCGATGCGATGGAGCCTCTGCTTCGTCTGGCAGAAAGTGAAAAGGC
>CALASU010000123.1 GCA_937888765.1 uncultured Clostridia bacterium
CGCCGGGACGCTCGATGGCCGGACCGGAGGTGGTCTTGATATTCACACCCATTTCATTGGCAATGATATTAGACAGTGTAGTCTTCCCCAAACCGGGAGGGCCATACAGCAACACATGGTCAAGGGCTTCCCCTCTCTGCTTTGCCGCTTCAATAAATACCTTTAAATTTTTCTTTACGTTCTCCTGCCCGATATAGGTTTCCAGTGTGGCAGGACGCAGCTTCGGTTCCAGTTCACGGTCTTCTTCCCGCAAGCCTGTTGTCAGAATCCGTCTTGTTTCCAATATAAAACACCTGCTTCTTTTATTGTTTTTAAATCATCTTTCTCAATGCCGCTTTCAGAATCTCTTCTGTTGTCATGCCGTCCAGTGCCGCAGCATTCACCGCTTTTGCCGCTTCACTGCGGCTGTATCCCAGTGCCGTCAGTGCATCAATGGCTTCAAACTTCGCATCTGCCCCGCCTGTAGGCGAAAGTTCTCTCTGCCATACTTCGCCGTCAGAGAATGCTTCTTCGGTTTTGAATTTATCTTTCAGTTCCAGAATCACACGCTGTGCTGTCTTTTTCCCCACTCCGGGAGCTTTGGAAAGCGTTTTTACATCCTCGGACAGAACAGCCATGATCAGTTCCGAGGGTGTCAGCTGTGCCAGAAAGCCCAATGCCCCCTTTGGCCCAACACCGCTTACCTGAAGCAATTTATGAAAAATCTCCTGCTCCTCTGCCGAAGCAAAGCCATATAAGGACATTCCATCTTCTTTCACATGAAAATATGTAAAAATTTTGATTTCTTCGCCAACCGCAGGCAGCTTTGCCAGGGTTGCAGGCGAAACAAACACCCGATACCCGATGCCGCCTGTTTCCACAATAATCTCACTTTCCCTGCATCGCTCCAGTGTTCCCTTAATATATGCAATCATGCGTTTCACCAAACTTCCCAATTCTCTCATCGGGGATATTCCCCAATGTACTTAACGTATCTATTATACAAAAGGATGCCCCAAAGGGCAAGCCGAAAGCGAACATATTTTTGCATTTTCATAAAAAGAGGCAATATCCATAAACGGATACTGCCTTATTCTTATCTGCCTTCTTCAATTTTCTTTGTAATATATTCCGGGATTTCTTCATAAGGGACATCCAACGCCAGAGAAAGCTCTCTGTGCAGCAGTTCTTTTGCCAGCTTGCTGAATTCCTGCTCTGTTTTCGCCAGCTTCTTCCCATTTTCTTCCATTACTTTTTCTTTGACATAAACGGTTTTAATCAGCTTGATCAGATCTTCACACTGATGTGTGTCCAGAAAGCCTTTATATTTTTCGCTCAATGCCCGCACATCCTGCCCGATGACGGATTCCTCCTGAATTTCGGGAATCTGCTGAATCATTCGTTCTGCCTGATCCTTTGTCAGAATCGGACGCATAAATACCTTTGTATCCAGTGGTGCATAGATTGTTCCCGAAGCAAATACAGGAGCCAGGGTATAGTATTTCTTGCCGCTGCGTCCCATTGGTGTCCCGACAGGCACACCGATTTCTTCAATGCGGCAAATTCCATTGTTTCCATAAATCACAAGTTCTCCCTTTTGAAACATACCGATCCCTCCTGTAATGCGGAACTTCTTCTGTAATCTCTGTGTCAGATTATGTCATATACATAAAATTGTATCACAGTTTTTTTACAGAATGCAAATGGGCATTTTTCCGAAATCTTAAGGAAAAACGGCTTATTCCATGACAAGAATTTCAATTCCCGCTTCCTCCAGAATCGCTCTGGACAGTTCATCGGGGTATTCCCCTCTGTGCACGATTCTTGTAATACCCGCATTGATAAGCATTTTCGCACAGATCACACAGGGCTGCAGTGTAATATAAATCGTAGCCCCCTCTGTACTGACACCGATTTTTGCCGCCTGAATGATGGCATTCTGCTCTGCGTGCAATGCACGGCAAAGCTCATGTCTTTGTCCTGAAGGAATGTTCAGTCTTGCTCGTTCACAGCCGCCCATTTCCGTGCAGTGCTTCAAACCAGAGGGTGCACCGTTATAGCCTGTTGTAATGATGCGGTTATCCTTTACGATCACAGCCCCCACCTGTCTGCGTAAGCAGGTAGAGCGTGTTTTCACGATTTCCGCGATTTCCATAAAATATTCGTCCCAGCTTGCTCTCATAGTATTTCCCCTTCTTTCCAGATTTATTCTTTTTTCTTTCCTATTGTTTCCAATTTTCGCCTAAGCAAAAAGCCCCGTTAAAAAACGGGGCTGATCGTCAAAACTCATCAGATAATGAGGTTCATTTTCTTTGCTTCGTATGTCAGTTCTTCTCTGAATTCGGGAGCAGCCAGAGAGATGATCATTTTTGCTCTTTCGCTTGCTGTCTGACCTTTCAGACGAACAATGTTGTTTTCTGTTACCAGGAAGTCTACTTCGTTTTTGGATGTTGTAACGATAGAACCGGGTGTCAGAATGGGTTTGATTTTGGAGATCTGACCGTTTTTCGCTGTGGATGTCATAGCGATGAAGCCTTTACCGCCTCTGGACAGGTTCGCACCGCGAACGAAGTCAACCTGACCGCCGGAACCGCTGTAGTGTGTTGTACCCAGAGATTCTGCACAAACCTGACCAAACAGGTCGATTTCTACACAAGCGTTAACGGAGATGAAGTTGTCATGCTGACCGATTACGTAAGGGTTGTTTGTGTAATCAACGGGGTGCAGTTCAAAAGCAGGGTTGTCATCCATGAAATCATACATTTTCTTGGAACCCATAGCCAGTGTAGCGATTGTTTTACCAACGTGGATGGGTTTGTTCATGTTTGTAACCGCACCACATTCGATCAGATCAACCATGGAGTCTGTGAACATTTCTGTGTGGATACCCAGATCTGTTTTGTCTTTCAGCAGAACGCCTACTGCGTTGGGAACACCGCCGATACCCAGCTGCAGAGTTGCACCGTTGGGTACTTCATCAGCAATCATAGCACCGATTTTTTTGTCAATATCTGTCAGAGGTACTTCGGGCAGAGTAACCAGATCAATGGAAACTTCGCACAGAGCTGTTACTTCAGAAATGTGGATCAGGTTGTTACCCATTACTCTGGGCATTTTGTCGTTTACTTCCAGCAGGATGATATCTGCTTTTCTCTTCATAGCGGGAACTTCAGCCGCTGCTGTACCGCAGGAGAAGTAGCCGTGTTTGTCCATAGGAGAAACCTGTGCATAGAATACATTCAGTGTAGGCTGAACTTCTGTCCAATAACCGGGAATTGTACTGTAGTTATTGGGAATGTATGTGTACAGACCCTGCTGAACACCTTTTCTGCCGGGGCCGCCTGTGAACCAGGATACATAGTCATATTTGCCTTTCAGTTCGGGATCCATGAATGCGCTGCCTTTTTTGTTAGCCAGAGTCGCATGGTGCATTACACCTGTCAGTTCGCCGTTTCTTGCTCTGTCGCCGATTGCGTTACAGATTACCTGAGGTTCTTCCAGACCTGTGGGGCAAGCACAGATGTCGCCGGATTTTACATGCATTGCAACTTCTGCGGGAGTTTTGCATTTTGCACGATACATTTCCTGAAATTTATTCATGTCAAAATCACCTTTCTTTCGTTTCTTACAAAAAAATCGTACCAATATATGCAAGTGTTATTCAAAATATCCTTGCATACAAAATACCTTTCGTCTTTCTATTTTAGCATACACTCATAGAAAAAGTAAAGGCTATCCTATTCTGTACTTTAAATAATACACTCTTTTTTAAAAAAAATCTACCCCATACAACGAAAAAACAGGACTTCCAGTAAAGTCCTGTTTTTCTATATTTAAAATATTTTAAATACGAATTCAGCCCGATTTATGTAAGTCTATAAATCAAATCAGGTACTGTTTTACTTCCGCGGGCAGTGCATCTGCTGCACCACTCACTACCATAACGAAATCCATTTCTGCTTCTTTGGAAGTTTTGTCCAGTTCCTGAACGAAAGAAACGAATTCTGCGTCATTCATACCAGCGATAATTTTGTTCAGACCATCTACATAAACTGTTTCGATGTCGCTATTCTGAGAAAGGATACCACACGCAAAAGCTCTGAATCTCATAGAATCTTCCATAATGAACGCGGGTGTTTCCACGAAACGTACATTGTGGTGCAGATCCAGCATATGGCTGTTGTCATCGTCTACGTATACGATGCTGCCTTTTGCTTCTTTAACGGCTGCATTAGCCATGTCGATCATTTTTTTTGTTTTACCTTCACCTTTTTCACCTGCAAGAATTTTAACCATTGCAATCTCCCCCTTTAATATGTTTAATATATTTCCGGTGATATTCCTTCGAAATTTTCATAATCTGACAGGAATCCCACTAAGGAAATCTCCTGTATTATATTAAATTCTATAAAACTTTTCAAATTCCTTTTTTTTTAATGTATTTTTTTACGCTTTTTTCTCTTTCGACACTTTTCACAAAAACAGTCTTGTTTTTTGTGCACTTTTACTTTTCTTCTGTATATTTATATACAACAGAATAGATCTGCTTTTTGTACCGTTCAAAGGTTGCTTTACTGATTTTTTCAGGCTTTGTCATGAATTTCAATGGGACAAAGTCCGTATCCTTCCGCATCGGCGGCTGCAAATAAAAATGCACGTTATACATCAGTCCATGCCGCTCATAGAAAGCAATTCTCCGTCGGGTCAGTTCATCTTCGGGTTCTTCTACCTCCAGCACCATCGGTTTTCCCTTTTCTTCCAGAAGTGTATCCAACAGAAAACCACCATATCCGCCGTTTCGATATGCTTCTTTTACTGCAAAATGCTCAATATATAAAAAGTCATCTATTTCCCATGTCGCAAATACTGCCGCAAAATCCCCGTCTTTTCTGACACCATACAGAAAATACTGTTCTTCCTTAAGCAAAGCCCGCTGATCCTCTTTTGTACGCAGCTCCGTGATCGGGAAAGCACTTTCCAGCAAAGGAAATACCGCATCAAAGGTTTCTTCCGTGATCCGCTCAAACATTTTCTCACCCCCGCACAAAAGCATACTACATCGTTTTCAAAAAATCAACCTTTCCCGATTTCTCTATGGAAAAGCCTTTTATTTATGTTATAATGATAAACATACTTCTAAAATAAGGACGTGATGATATGAAACGCATATATAAGGGGATTTTCCTCTTTTTTCTGCTCTCTCTCTGCTCCGTACAAAGCGTATCAGCCGCCTCGGTGCGGGTTCTGCTGAATACCCGAGAACTTTCCTTTGATGCAGAGCCGTACATCTCACAAGGGCGTGTACTCGTGCCTATGCGGGGTATCTTAGATCCCCTTGGCTATACCGTACACTGGCAGGAACACACACAGACCGTTCTTGCAATCTCAGAGGATACCACCATTTCCCTGCCTGTCAACAGCAGAATCGCAATCGTCAACGGCAAACGGATTTCTCTGGACGCCGCTGCCACAATCAAAGACGGACGTACCTTTGTCCCGCTTCGTTTCCTCTCCGAACATAGCGGCGCAGAAGTTGCATGGAATGCATCTACCTATACAGTTTCCATAAAAGCGGAAGAACCTTCCAAAGAAAAAACCCCACAGGATTCTTCCGTGCTGATTCAGACAAACCGTATGCAGGGCAGCGGGGTCATTCTTTCTGCCGACGGGCTGATTGCCACAAATTATCATGTGATCGAAAACGCTTCCATGGCACAGTTCCTGCTTCCAGACGGTTCTATCTATCAGGGCGAAACAACCGTTGTCGGACTTTCTCCCGCACAGGATATTGCGATTTTAAAAATCAATAAAAGCGGTCTGATTCCCGCTTCTATTGCAGCAACGAAGCAGGTCGGCGAGGTCGTTACCGCAGTCACTTCGCCAAACGGACAGCGCAACACCACTACAACAGGCGTGATTGCAGGTTTCAATCAGGATGTCATTTCCGCTACCGCAAAGATTTCTCACGGCAGCAGCGGCGGCGGGCT
>CALASU010000124.1 GCA_937888765.1 uncultured Clostridia bacterium
GCTCTTTTCTGTACCGCCATGCTGGCACCGTTGCCTTCCACACTCATAATGTCCATGGTATTGGAAGCATGATTCAAAACTTTTGTATTATTGTCAATCACAATGATGTCATGTCCTTCACCGGAGAGCTGTCTGGCAATGGTACTGCCTACCTTGCCGTCCCCAACGATCACAACTTTCATACTGTATCCTCCTTGATTCAACCCCTTGGGCACAGCCCAAAGGACACAATATATTTATCGTATCATATTAGCACTTTCTTTATGCAAATACAAGGATTTTCCATGTTTTTCATCTATGCCTAATCTTTGTTAAAAAATGGTAATGGCAACAAAAAAAACGAGAAAGCCTCATAAGGAAATTCTTCCTTCTGAGGCTTAGTCTGCGCTTCATTTTTTATTTTATTTCGCACATTTTTCCTTCATGATGGAAACCAGATCAGCCAGCGCGATTTCTGTTTTTTCACTGGTCGCCATTTCTTTCAGTTCCACTCTGCCGCTTTCCAGTTCGGAATCACCCAGAATTACGGAATATTTTGCGCCGATTTTGTTTGCATATTTCATCTGTGCTTTTACGCTGCGTTCTACAGTATCACAATCCGCTTTGATGCCGTCCTTTCTCAGCTGATATGTCAGTGCCTGAGCCTTCAGCAGACCAGCCGCACCCATAGAGCCGATATAAACATCTCTTTCGGGTACTTCTTCAATGGCACCATTCTGTCTTTCCAGAATCATAACCAGTCTTTCGATCCCCAGACCAAAGCCAACGGCACCTGTAGGCTTGCCGCCAACTTCTTCTACCAGATTATCGTATCTGCCGCCGCCGCATACAGTCAGACCATTGGAAACAAATTCAAATACGGTTCTTGTATAGTAGTCCAGACCACGCACGATCTTAGGATCAATTGTGAACGCAATGCCGTTTGCAGTCAGGATATCCTGTACTTTCTGGAAATGTGCTGTACATTCTTCATCCAGGCAATCCAGAACGGAAGGCGCATTTGCCACGATATGCTGACAGCTTTCTTCCTTACAGTCCAGTACACGCAGAGGGTTCTTTTCAAAACGCTCTTTGCATGTGGGGCACAGCTTATCCAGATTTTGACCGATAAATTCCTTCAGGGCTTTGTTGTATTTTGCACGGCATTCGGGACAGCCCAGACTATTCATGCGCAGTTCTACCCCTTCTACGCCCATTTCTTCCAGCAGTGCTGTTGCTACGGAAATCGCTTCCGCATCCTGTGCGGCACTGTAGGAACCCAGCATTTCCACACCGAACTGGTGGAACTGACGCTGTCTGCCCGCCTGTGTATTTTCACAGCGGAAAGTAGGGGAAATATAGTACAGCTTTGTAGGCTGTGCCTGATTGTGCATACCGTGTTCGATATAGGCACGCACAACACCCGCTGTGCCTTCGGGGCGCAGTGTCAGGCTTCTGTCGCCATCGTCTGTGAAGGTATACATTTCCTTCTGCACAATATCTGTTGTTTC
>CALASU010000125.1 GCA_937888765.1 uncultured Clostridia bacterium
CCTCTTCAGGGAAGGTATATCTGGATGGGGTAGAACTGACAGGACTTTCTGAAAAAGATCTGAGAGAACAGCGCAGACATATGGGTATGATCTTCCAGCAGTTCCATCTCCTGATGCAGAGAACGGCTCTGGAAAATGTATGCTTCCCGATGGAGATTTCCGGTGTACCCAAGGCAGAAGCGAAAGCGAGAGCATTGGAACTGTTGGAGTTGGTAGGGCTGTCTGACAGAATTGAGTCCTATCCTGCACAGCTTTCCGGCGGGCAGAAGCAGCGTGTAGCGATTGCAAGAGCACTGGCAATGGAACCCAAGGTTCTGCTTTGTGATGAAGCAACCTCCGCGCTTGACCCCAACACAACAGCGGGTGTGCTTTCCTTATTAAAAGACATCAACAAAAGACTGGGTATCACAATTGTAGTGATTACACATGAAATGAGCGTTATCCAGAAGATCTGTAATAAAGTAGCGATCATCGACGGCGGTCTGATTGCAGAAGAAGGCAGTGTAGAAGAAATCTTCAAAGCGCCTAAGACTAAGATCGGTCAGGAACTGGTAATGCATGAAGGCTCTAACAGAGAAGCCTACACAGGCAAACTGCCTTACTGCTACCGTGTGGTATTTGAAGGCGGTATCTCCAATGAGCCTATCCTTGGCAGCATGATGATTGAATGTAATGCACCCGTAAATATTCTGGGCGGGAATACCAGAAGACTGGAAGACGGCGTATTCGGACAGATGGTAATGCAGTTCCCCGAAGAAAAAGAACTGCGTGAAAGAATGATTAAATATCTGACAGACAGAGGCGTAGAAGTAGAGGAGGTAGAATATGTTTAAGGAAGGTATGCTGGAACTGGTAGCTTTAGGGTTCTGGGAAAGTATCTATATGACATTGCTCTCTACAGCATTTGCTTATATTGTAGGGTTGCCTTTGGGGCTGCTGCTGGTGGTAACAGATAAAGACGGCATTAAGCCTATCCCTTGGCTGAATACGATCATGGGGGGCGTGATCAACTTTTTACGTTCTATTCCCTTCCTGATTCTGCTGGTGGCACTGATGCCCTTTACAAAGGCTGTGGTTGGTACAGTCATCGGGGCAAAGGCAACGATTGTAGGGCTGTTGGTAGCGGCGGCACCTTTTGTAGCCCGTATGGTAGAATCTTCTCTGAAGGAAGTAGAAAAAGGCGTCATCGAAGCAGCACAGTCCATGGGGGCTTCTCCCATGCAGATCATGACAAAGGTGCTTCTGCCAGAAGCAAAGCCTTCTCTGCTGGTAGGCGGTGCGATTGCGATTACAACCATCCTTGGTTATTCTGCAATGGCGGGTATCGTCGGCGGCGGCGGTTTGGGTGCCATTGCAATCAACTACGGCTACTATCGTGGTAAGGACGATATCATGTATATCATGGTAATCCTGCTGGTAGTGATCGTACAGGTATTCCAGGAACTGGGTATGCGTATTTCCAAACGTACAGACAAACGACTGTAATCCCGGGGAGGGTTTACATATAAAATGAAAAGTGATTTTTAATTCAAAGGAGGAAACAAACATGAAGAAATTTTTTGCAATCTTACTGACAGGCGTATTGACATTCGGTATCGTAGGCTGTGGCGGCGGTGCGGCAGAAGCTCCCGCTGAAGACACAGCAGCAGAAGGCATCACACTGAAAATCGGTGCTTCCCCTACACCTCACGCAGAAATTCTGGGTGCGGCAAAAGAAGAACTGGCAGCAAAAGGCGTAAATCTGGAAATCGTAGAATTTACAGACTATGTACAGCCCAACCTGGCACTGGATACAGAAGATCTGGATGCAAACTACTTCCAGCATGGTCCTTACCTGGAAACATTCAATACAGAACATGAAACAGATCTGGTTTCCATCGGTACAGTACACTTTGAACCCATGGCAATCTATGCAGGTACAGTAACAGACCTGTCCGCAATCCCCGAAGGTACAAAAGTTGGTATCCCCAATGACGGTACAAACGGCGGTCGTGCACTGCTGCTGCTGGAAGCAAACGGTCTGATCAAATTGAACCCCGAAGCAGGTATCTCCGCAACAAAACTGGATGTAGTAGAAAACCCTCTGAATCTGGAAATCATCGACATGGAAGCTGCACAGCTGCCTCTGTCCCTGAGCGACCTGGGCATTGCAGTAATCAACGGTAACTATGCTATGCAGAATGGTCTGAGCAAAGACGACTCTCTGGCAATCGAAGGTGCTGACTCCGTAGCGGCTACAACATACGGCAATATCGTAGTAGTAAAAGCAGGTAACGAAGAAGCAGAAGGTCTGGCAGAACTGATGGAAGTACTGCACGGTGAAACAGTTGCTGAATTTATCAACAGCACATACGGCGGCGCAGTAGCTCCTATGAACTAATTTCATTTCTTGGGGACGCTGTCCCCAAACCCCTGCCAAGGGGATTGTCAAGCATCTTCCCTGCGGGAAGACAGCTTCGCTGCCGCCTTAATCTTGGCGGTGCTCAAACCCCTTGGAACCCGATTTGCAGAAACGTGCGTTTCTGCGGAAAAAAGGGCAGGGATTTAGAAAGCATGTATATAAATGAAATAGCTAAGGACGACCGAAAGGCCGTCTTTTGCCTATTTAAAGACAGGAGGGATTCTCTATGAAAGGAAAAGCGATTTTTATGACACTGGCGGCATCTCTGCTGCTCAGCACATCGGCATTTGCGGCAGAAACCGTTACATTTGTGATGAATGACGGTTCTGCAAGAGAAGAGGGCAATTTCAATGCCGTATCTGTTTCCAATATCACAGATGCACAGACAGATGAATATGGCTGGACTCGCCACTATGCGAATGCGCCTGCAACGGTAAAAGTACTTGCAGCTGACAAGCTGACACAGGTAAATGTACTGACGCGTGCGGATTTTGATACTGTTTATTGGGACGGCAACGAAGCAATGAATGAGGAATCCTTTAAATCTGGAAATGGCGAATATAAGCTGACAGATGCAGGGGCTTATGTAGTGTACTATACAAATGATGTTTATGAAAGTATCCATGATATTCTGGTAACTGGTACAGCAGTACCATCTACTGCGAAGGTTCTGGTAAATGGTACAGAGGTTGCATTTGATGCGTATACAATTGCAGGTAATACCTATTTCAAACTGCGTGATGTGGCAAAAGTGCTTTCCGGGACAGAAAAACAGTTTGAAGTGACATGGGACAATGCGAAAAAAGCGATCAATCTGCTTTCCGGTACAGCTTACACAGAAACAGGCAGTGAACTGACAAAGGGCGACGGTGCGGCAAAACAGGCAACACCCAGCACGGCGGCGATCTATAAAGACGGCGAATATGCATCCTTTACATCCTTTAACATCAGCGGCAATACATACTTTAAACTGCGTGATCTGGGGCAGGCGTTTGATTTTAACGTAGGCTGGGATGGCGCAAATAAATGTATTACAATTGATACAGCAAAAAGCTATCAGTAAAACAAAAAAGACTTGGGAAACCAAGTCTTTTTTATATGCAATATAATTTGCGGTTAATTTGTCCTGAATATTTTGAGTATAAAAACTTTCTTTACAGAAACGCTGGTTTTTATATATCGGGTCGAGGGGGTGACCCCCTCGCAGGGGTATTGGGGGCAGAGCCCCCAAGGTCTTTACTATTTTCCAGTAGAGCCGTGACCGC